>DATNAB010000034.1:0-5984 GCA_035573115.1 Verrucomicrobiia bacterium | reverse complement strand
CGATACACCATTAGGCAGCGGCGTTAGCACGCAGATCAACATCCCAGTCAGCACCCAGGGTTCCTTCAGTCAGCTAATCGCTCTCGGAATAAAATCCGATTCCGCTGATACGGCTCGCGTCCTCAGCGTCTTCGATGCCCGGAGCGTTCCGCACCAGCCGTCGCTCGGGGTTTTCTCGCCTGACCAGCAGAACATCGCTGGTATCTCGTGGGAGGGGAACAACGGCGCGGTTTACCTCAAGACTACCGGGGGCGGCATCGGGTTGCGTTCCGGGACCACCGACCTCCTGACTGTTACGGCTACAGGGCAGTTGGGGCTGAGCAACAATGCCCGTGGCTACAACGTACCTATCGGCAATGGCGCCAACGCGGTGGGCGTGACCTTTGCCGACGCCTATCCTGACGCTAACTATGCCGTTCTCTGTACGCCCAGTTACAGCACCACTTGCTTCATCTCGGGTAAATCGGCCAGCGGTTTCACTCTGCATCTTGGCGCGCCCGCACCGGACGGCAACCAAGTACTCGACTGGCTCGTCACCAGATAAGTTATACTGTTTATAACGTGAAACCTCCGAAACTGCTGGTCATTGTCGGCGAAACCGCCTCAGGTAAGACGGAGTTAGCGCTTGAACTGGCCAAGCGTCTGGATGGCGAAATCATCTGTGCCGATTCGTGGACGGTGCGCAAAGGTGTCGACATCGGTACGGCCAAGCCGACGGCCGAAGAACGGGCCGCCGTACCGCACCATCTGCTAGACGTCGTGGAACCGTGCGGGGAATTCACAGCGGCAGTCTTCAAGCAACTAGCGAACGAGGCCATCGATGACATCGCTGCCCGGGGCAAGCTGCCGATAATGGTAGGCGGCACCGGCCTTTATATGGATGGCGTGCTGTATGATTATGGTTTCCTGCCCGCCGGCGACCGAAAGGCCCGCGAGGAACTGAACCGTCTGAGTATCGCCAAGCTGCGCGAACGGGTGGAACGCTCTAAGCTCGATACGAGCGGCATCGATACGCGCAATAAACGGCGGCTTATCCGCTTGCTGGAGACGAGGGGGCGACGGGCCGCCAGCAAGCCGCTACGCGAGAATACGTTCATCATGGGGCTGAAGCTTCCACGCGAGCTCATCGAGCAGCGGATTATCGACCGACTGGACGCTATGCTGATGGTCGGCCTGGAAGACGAAGTCCGCGGTCTGGTAGAACGTAACGGTTGGGACTGCGAGGCGCTCAAAGGAATCGGCTATGCCCAGTGGCGTGGCTATTTTGAGGGCACGCAAAGCCTGCCTGAAACCCGTAATAAAATTATCAAAGCAACCTTTGAATATACGAAGCGTCAGCGAACTTGGTTTAGACGCAACAAAAGTATTCAATGGTTTTCCACCCCTGTTAATTTGGCAGAAGTTGTAGATTCCATAACAACATTTTTGAAGACTTGAGTTCCATAGCGTCCGTGCCTTTGCTACAATGGACACATGATTGAGCAACTCTTTGGGTCAAAGACGAGGGTCAAGCTGCTGCAGCTGTTTTATAGCAATCCGAACCGCTCCTTTTTTGTGCGCGAAATCACCCGAAAGATCGATGAGCAGATCAATTCTGTGCGGCGCGAACTGAGCAATCTGCTGAGCGTCGGCATCATCACATCTGAGACGACCAACAACAAGCTGTACTACGAGGTCAACCAGAAGTTTGAATATTATGATCCTTTGCGTGAGATCTTTGGTGGGGGGGTGAAGAAAAGCGTCAAGCGGGCCAGCGCGGCGACTGACGCCGATGCCCCGGCGGAGCCGGAAGACGAGCTGAAGAGCGTCGGCCACATTGAACTGGCACTTTACACTGGTCAGTTCACACGTGATGAATCAAGTGGCGTCGATTTCCTGGTGGTCGGCGACGTCAATCCGAACGCACTCAAGAAGTATGTCGACGATCTGGAGAAGCGCGAGAATAAGGTTATCCGTTACGCAGTCATGCCGCTGCAGGAGTTTGAATATCGCCAACAGATCAACGATCGCTTCGCGACCGGCGTCACGGCCGCCAAGAAACAGGTGTTGATCGACACCCATGGCCTCATGCCGGAGACCAAACCACGCAAGAGAACTGCTGCCGAGACGACTGAATCTGCGACGGCTAAGGCTGAAAAAACCGAACCACCGAAGGAGAAATGATGGATCTGCAATTCTACGGCGCTAACTGTCTCGTCATTACCTATAAGGGTTCACGCATCGTTATCGATGATAACCTTGCCGAGCTCGGTGCCAAAAGTGTCACGAAGCCTGATGACGTGGCATTGTTCACCGGTGTTCACGAAGGGGTGGCCGGTGGTCGGCTGGTTTTCGATGGTCCTGGCGAGTACGAGGTCGGTGACGTATCAATTATCGGTATCCCGGCGCGCGCTCATATCGATGAAGAAAAGACGGCCAAAGCGACGATGTTCAAACTGGTCGCCGGCGACATAAACGTGCTTGTGACAGGGCATATCTACCCGCAACTTTCCGACGTGCAGCTGGAAACGGCCGGCATCATCGATCTGCTCATCGTACCGGTGGGTGGAAACGGTTATACCGTCGATCCGGTCGGTGCATTGAAGCTTATCAAGGCCATCGAGCCCAAATTGGTCGTACCATCACATTACGCCGACAAGGCGTTGAAATACCCCGTGCCTCAGCAAAGCCTGGCCGATGCGCTCAAAGAGCTTGGCATGGAGCCTAAAGAGACAGTTTCCAAGCTGAAGCTCAAGCATGGCGAATTCAGCGATGTCACGCAGTTGGTCATCCTCGAAAAATCCTAGTCGGCGTGCCTCTTTGGAATTTTACTGGTTCTTCGTGAGTGTGTCTTCTGTCTGCCTAAACGGCAGACAGCCTGGAGGAGAGGTGTGATACGGGCAGGTCCGCTGTCGGTTACTTAGAAACGGGGGTCAGCAGACCCTTTTTCTTGAGAGTGCGGATAGCCTGGGCGCTAAGCTTCATCTTTATCTTCTTGCCGTCGACCATGACGGTCTTGGCCTGGAGATTGGGCTTCCAGACCTTCTTGGTGTGGCGCTGCGAAAAGCTGACATTGCTGCCGTATTGCTTGCCTTTACCGGTGAGATCGCACTTTTGCATAGGCTGGTATTGTAGCGGATCTAATCTGTTTCGTCAATCTGTTTCAGGATGGAGTGGTGTTCCGGCGCGAGCCGTTCTAGGAGTTCCGATACGGTGCGGCCGCTAACAGGGTCGATGAGGTCTGGATCCAGGTCCTGGAGCGGCTGGAGCACAAAGTCGCGCTCACGGAAAGCAGGGTGGGGTATGGTGAGTTCCTTCGTCTGTTGTTGTAGCTTGTCATAGAGGATAAGGTCGACATCGATCTCGCGTGGACCCCAATGGAAACGCCGTACCCGACCGGTCCGTTCCTCGACGGATTTCATGAAGGCCAGAAGTTCGGCAGGTTTGAGCTCCGTTTCGCCAACGAGAACGGTGTTCAGAAAATCGGCTTGGTCAGTGTAGCCGATGGCTTTGGAACGGTAGAGCGGTGCCTGACGGATGTCATAGATATGTTCGCCGAGCAGTCCAACGGCAGTCTCGATGTTCGCCTGGCCGTCGCCGACGTTCGAACCCAAAGCCAGGTAGACGGTCGCCATGTCCCTATCCTAGCATGCGGTATGATTAAAGCATGGTGCAGCTGGTAGGTATTCTGAATCTGACGCCAGACAGCTTCAGCGACGGCGGACAATTCAATGACCCGGCCGCCGCGCTGGCGCGGGCGGCACAATTATTCGATGACGGGGCGAGCTTGGTCGACATCGGCGCGGAGAGCACCAGGCCTGGCGCCACGCGGCTTACAACAGAGGTAGAATGGCAACGATTGATGCCAGTCTTACAACAATTAACAGAGCGATATCCTGAACAAATATCAGTGGACACGTACCATCCGAAGACTGCGGCGAAGGCGCTGGACGTGGGCGATGTCATCATCAATGACGTGACCGGCATGCAGGATTCCGGCATGGTGCAGCTGGTGACCGAACGCCGGGCCAGATGCGTGATCAGCCACCTGCCGACGTTGACCACCCAGGCCGCCCACACCGGCACCTTGATAAGCAGTGTGCAGCAGGTGGTCAGTGACCTGCTCGCTAAGGCCGAAGAACTGCAACGGCACGGCCTGCCGGCGGAGAACATCATCCTCGATCCCGGGCTCGGTTTTGGCAAGACCGAGGAACTCAACCGCAAGCTCCTCCGGTTCGCCGAAGAAGTACCGGATTACAAGGTAATGATTGGCTATTCACGCAAGCGGTTCCTGGGCGAAAAGCGTATGGAGCTCCAAACCAACCTAGAGGCCGGCCGAATTGCTATTGAAGCCGGAGCGGCCTATCTGCGGGTCCACGACGTCGCCGGGCACCGCAAGCTGCTATATACTGGGAAGCATGTTCGGTGACATAGCCATGCCTAATCTGGTGTACGTCGTGGTCTCGATCGTGCTGGCGCTGTCGATCCACGAGGCGATGCATGCCTTCACGGCGCACTGGCTGGGGGACAACACCGCCGAACAGGAGGGGCGTCTAAGTCTGAACCCCTTGAGGCATATCGACCCCTTCAGCACTGTCATATTACCGGTGATAACCCTGATTATCTTCCACGTGCCAATCCTGGCCGCCAAACCCGTGCCCTTTAACCCGGAGCGGGTCAAATATGAGGAGTTCGGCAGCGCATTGATCGCGGCCGCCGGCCCGCTGACCAACCTGGTGCTGGCAATCGCTAGTGCCGTGCTGCTCCACGGTGTGACAGCCGGCCCGTTGGCGGACTTCCTAATCACGTTCATCGAGCTGAACGTCGTGCTGTTCATCTTTAACATCATCCCGATTCCACCTTTGGATGGCTCGCGTGTGCTCTACGCTTTCGCCCCGGAGCCGGTGCAGCGCTTCATGGACCAGATCGAACCGTATGGCATCTTCCTGGTCTTTGCGCTTGTTCTGACGGGCGTGCTGCTGCCGCTGCTGACCAATCTCGATAACGCTATCCTCCGGCTGCTTCCCTAGGGTATAATTGGGATAGTCGGGTAGGGTTTAACACTCCTTGCCGGGTGAATGATTATCTGACACTAATCATTTGGGAGCCTAAGATTTGCAGTTGACCGTGGTCTCTGCGTGAAGGCACCCACCTGGGAATATCTCAGGTGATCAAGCCCGGTACCCGATTTTTTAGGTGTCCGACGCGGCTTCGCCGACGTCGGGGTGTGGCGCAGTTGGTAGCGCGTACGGCTGGGGGCCGTGAGGTCGCAGGTTCAAGTCCTGTCACCCCGACCATTTCCTTTAAGAGTTAGTATTCTTACTGCCCAGGATTCCACCAGGGACGTAAACTGGCTAGAGGATAAATTTAGGAGGGAAAATGGGTATATTCACACTAATCGGTATCGTGGTGGTCGTGTTATGGCTGGTAGGGCTGCTTGCCCACATCGGTGGCGCCTTTATCAACCTGTTACTTATCGTGGCCCTGGTCCTCCTGATCGCCAACTTCTTGGGTGGCCACAGCCGCAGCGACGTCTGACCATCTCTTTCCCTCAAGCTCTTGCATCATCCCGGTCATGCTTGCACGGGCCGCTTCTTCGGTGTATAACCGAGCGTAACTAACCGGGAGTGATCGGATGACAGACGGCGGCAGACCTGATGGTGGCATAAACGGTGATGCAGACCCGCAACTTGCATTATTGCAGCGTATCGAAGAAGCAGGCTGGGCAAGCGGTGGAGGTTTCGGGCCAAACGAAGTGAACCTCGGTTTCTTCCGGCAGGAAGACCGGCTGGATGTGGGCTTCGTGGAGGCTACCGAAAGACTCGGTATCCTCGGTGATGACGGCCAGGTTCGGCCTGGATTCAGCGTGGCACCGGATTCGAAGACCGGCGTGACCGTGATCAGTTACAGTGGGCCACCGGGTGAACAGTTCGACGGCTTTGTCGATAGGCTGGTTGCTCTAGGCGAGGAGCTGGAAGTCAAGCAGGAAGAGGCACTCGCACGTG
>DATNAB010000033.1:0-2308 GCA_035573115.1 Verrucomicrobiia bacterium | reverse complement strand
CTTGGTAAAGACATTATCAAAATTGAGACGGAGCTCTGTGGACAGACGCTTTCATTAGAGGTCGGACGTGTCGGCTTCCGGACTTCGGCTTCGGTACTCGCGCGTTACGGCGACACCGTAGTGCTCGGCACGGCCATGGTTGGAACGAAGCCGGTGACGATGGATTATTTCCCCTTGAGCGTCGATTACGAAGAGAAAATGTACGCCGCCGGCAAGGTGAGCGGTTCGCGTTTCATCAAGCGTGAAGGCCGTCCCAGCGATGACGCAATCCTCATCAGCCGCCTGATCGACCGGCCCATCCGGCCGTTATGGCCGAAGGGTTACCGGCACGAGGTTCAGGGTGTGGCCACCGTGCTCAGCATGGATCCGGACTTCCGGCCCGATATGATCGCCATGATCGCTCTTAGCGCCGCCCTCATGCTTACCGGCGCCCCGTTCGACGGACCCGTGGCGGGCTTACGCATCGGTCTGGTAGACGGCAAGTTCAAGGCCTTTGCCACCCCTGAGGAACTGAACGAAGGAGCATTAGATCTAGTCGTCGCCGGCACCGAGAACGGCGTGATGATGGTCGAAGCCGGCGCCAGCGAGGTGCCGGAGGAGAAGGTCGTCGAAGCTATCGACTTCGCCTTCAAAACCATGCAGCCAGCTATCAAGTTGCAGCAGGAACTGGTCAAAAAGGTGGGTGTGACAGAGCAGGAGTACACATTGGTGCTGCCGGACGCGGATATTCAGAAGCAAGTCAACGCCTGGACCGAGGGCAAACTCGGCGAGGATCTGCGCAAACCGTATCCGGAACGCAACCTGTTGGTGGCACAACTGCGCGAGGAGATGCACGAGCATTTTAAGAAGGAACTCGGTGATGCGCACGAAGAGGTACGCGATGAGTATGAGGAAGCCTTCCAGTCGGCCATCCATAAGGACGTGCGCGACGGCATCGTCAACCACGGTACCCGGCCCGACGGCCGCAAGCCGGACGAGATCCGGGCGTTGAACAGCGAGATCGGTCTGCTGCCGCGGGCTCACGGTTCCAGCCTATTCACGCGTGGCCTGACGCAAGCCTTCAACATCGTAACGCTGGCACCCTTAAGCTACGTCCAGCTTGTCGACACCATGGAAAAGGAAGGCGAACGACGCTACCTGCATCATTACAACGCACCTGGCTATACCGTGGGCGAGGTACGGCGCCTGGGCAGTCCAGGACGGCGCGAGATCGGTCACGGCTATTTGGCCGAGCGGGCCATGACCGCCGTACTGCCATCCGAAGCTGAATTCCCCTATATGATCCGCAGCGTAACCGAGATCATGAGTCAGAACGGTTCGACCTCGATGGCCGCAACCTGCTCTAGTTGCATGGCGCTCCTAAACGCTGGCGTACCGCTTAAGGCCATGGTCAGCGGCATTGCCATGGGGCTGATGATGGAGGGTGATAAGCCCTACGTGCTAAGTGATATCGCTGATGCTGAGGACTTTGCCGGCGACATGGATTTCAAGGTCACCGGCACGCCAAAGGGCGTTACCGCACTGCAGATGGACATGAAAGTACACGGTCTGCCGGTCCCGGTACTCAAGCAAGCCCTGGAACAGGGGCGGGAAGGCCGAGCCTTCATCCTTAAGCACATGCAGTCGATTATTTCCGAACCTGCAGAGATGAGTCCGTACGCGCCGCGTGTGGAGTCCATCACGATCAATCCGGACAAGATCCGCGAAGTCATTGGCAAGGGCGGTGAGACCATCCAGAAGATCACCGGTGAAACCGGTACCGACATCGACATCAAGGATGACGGTACGATCATGATCGCCAGCCCGGACGGTGCCTCGATTGATGCCGCCAAGCAGTGGATCAAGGACATTACGGCCGAGCCGGAAGTCGGTGCTATCTACTACGACAAACCGGTGGTCAGCGTCATGGACTTCGGTGCGTTTGTGCAGATTATGCCCGGCAAGGACGGCCTGGTGCACGTCAGTGAAATGAAAGAGGAGCGTGTAGGTAAGCCGAGCGACGTGGTGAAGGAAGGCGACAAGGTCAACGTCAAACTGGTAGCCATCGATGACCGCGGCCGCCTGCAGCTCAGCATGAAGGCCGCCGCCCGCGAACTAAACGATAACAAGAAGCGAGATGAAAAGCCTGCATAAATGGCATCAGACCAAACTTGGTCTCCTGATTTTCGGTCTCCTCGAGTTGGCGATCGCTTACGGCTTCGCCAGCCTTTCGATCGATCGAGGCAACTTCTGGTGGTATCTGTTGACGCTGATCTTTCTGGTCGGCGCGTTGCAGAACCTGTTCAAACTAATCGGAGCTTTCTTCCAT
>DATNAB010000032.1:0-2451 GCA_035573115.1 Verrucomicrobiia bacterium | reverse complement strand
CAGCTATTGGCTGGGTATCCTACCGGCCGCAATCATCATGCCGTTCGGTATCGGTATGACTATGATGCCCGTCATCGCCGCGGCTACATCCGGCGTTCCTGGCCATGAAGCGGGATTGGCCTCCGGGCTGATCACCACCTCGCAGCAGATGGGCGGCTCATTGGGCCTGTCAATCCTGTCCGGCATCGCCGCTTCGGTTACCGCCGGTTCGCTCCAGCTTGGCCCGACCGAAGCTGCCATCCATGGCTACCACGCCGCGTTCCTGGTAGGAGCCGGGTTCATGCTGCTCGCTTCACTCGTGGCACTGACCGTCATCCGTACACCACATAAGCCGGCCGACGTGGGTGGAGAGGTTGAGACGATTCGCGCTCAGCAGCTGCAATCATCCGCCAGTCATTGAGATCAGTGTTTGAGCCAGCGTTTACGGGTTTCATAGCCGAGAATAGCAAACGTATAGAACAATATGTCCGCTATGAACTTACCGGCGATGAAGCCCAGCGCGTACGGCTTGATATACTGGGGCGCCAAGTACATCGCGAACGGCCGGATGAAGATGTTGTCGAACAGCTCCGCGGGAGCGAATTCCACCAATAGGTTTGTGCTGCTACTCGTGAATATGATGGCTAGGCGCTTATGGAACGGCACACCCTGTGTTCGCAACCCGTGTTTCCATAGCTCGGTCGTTATGAAATAGCCATAGAAGCCGATGCCCTCGCCCACGAAGCCGGCACCGGCGGCCGCGGCGTAGGAATGCGTATGTGCGTAGGTGGCCCAGGCGAAAGCAAGCGCAATCAGTGTGCCCAGCAGCTCGGCGATCACGTAGTGCCGCAACCATTCTTTGATCTTCCCTTTAGCTTTCGCTCTGCTCACAAGCTTACACTTCCAGATCGCGGCGCACGTAGAAATGATAGGTCGCGTACGTGGCCACAGCGATAATACCAGCGGAGATGAGCACATAGACCCAGTCCAGAGCGTTTGCCACCAGGATGGCCGAGGCATCGAAATACTTGAACGGCGTAAGATATTTCAAAGCGTCGATGTGGCCGTTCAGATTTATCAAAAACATCAAGATCAGGGTAATCATGAGGGTGGAAGCGCCGATCGAGGCCGAGCTCTTAGCCTTCCTGACCATGCCGGCAACCGCCGCCCCGACCGCAAAAAATGTCAGCTGCATTATGAACAACGCGGCCATCAATAGCAGGATGTAATGCGTGATATTTTGCCCTTTGGCGAAATAATCGACGAAGTAGACGGAGGACAGCAGCGTGACCGCGTTCAACACGATCATGTCCGTAACGCCGGCGAGCAGCTTCACCGTGATCGCTCGGCTGCGGCTAATCGGCTTCACGAACAGGAATTCCGAGGTATGGTCGCGCTCCTCTTTGGAAATAAGCTCGGCGCCAAGCAGCACCGCATGGGCTGTCGCCGTCAGCGCGATGTACAAGAACAACACACCGTAGTAGCCGCTGGGCTTGGTAAGGTCGAAGCCGCTGATACCGAAAATGATCTGCACGGTTTTCGGGAACTGGTCGACGATCGTGGCGATCGAACCACCGTTCGATTTATAAGCCGCGAATTTGGCGATGCCTGATGCCACCAGAAAAATCATCGCCACGCACCAGAAAAACAGGGCCTTACGGTGCGCTTTGAGTTCGCGCCGGTATAGGTTCACGACGCGCTCCGGATGTCTTTGCGGTTGTAAATCAAATAGCTGGCAACAACCGCCACGGCGATAAACGCGACCTCGATGATCAGGTATGTTGCCTCATACCCCTGATGACTGATGATGTACTGTGTATCGAAGAACTTGAATGGCGTGATATAGCGAATGGTATTATTGCCGAGAATAGCACCGAGCGTGCCGATGATATAGAAGGCGAATACCGTCGGCAACGATACCGCGATAACCGATTTGACACGCTTTAAGGCTACCGAGAAAAACGTGCCGAGCGCCAGGAAAGCCAGTTGCACGAGGAACAAGGTTAGCGCCATGAGCACAAAGGTCTTGGCGCTGAATGCCTCTTTGGCGACCAGCTCAGCGAAGCCCAAAGAGGCGCCGATGAATACCACGTTGGTAATGATGAGTACCGTGAGTGCCGCTGCCAGCTTGGCGGTCACGACCGTGGAGCGGGTAATCGGTTTGCTGAGCAGGAAATCCGCCGTCTTGCCGGCGTCCTCCTTGGAAATGAGACCAGTGCCCAGGTTCATGGCCTGAACCGCCCCGGCCAGCAGCACGAAATTAAGCACATAAGCAAAGAATCCAAAGATGGTGAAGAAGTCGGAGAGTGAGAGATTGAGAGCCTGGCGGACTGCTTGCGGGATGTTGGCCAAGGCCAGCTTGCTGGCCGCCACATCCTTGGTGAAGGAGGGGTAGATAGTCATGAACAGAACGGTGATGGCCGTCAGCGCCAGCGTCCAAATGACGGTGGATTTGCGGTAGGCCTTCAGTTC
>DATNAB010000031.1:0-7469 GCA_035573115.1 Verrucomicrobiia bacterium | reverse complement strand
CATCTTTTTCATGTGTTCGAGGGTGATGATGTCCTTGCAGCCGGTGGCGGTGACGAAGATGTCCGCCTGAGGGGCAGCCTCGTCCATAGTGACAACCTCGTAACCTTCCATCAGGGCCTGGAGGGCGCAAATAGGGTCAATCTCGGTGATAAGCACACGGCAACCGAAGGCACGGAGGCTCTGGGCGCTGCCTTTACCGACATCGCCGTAACCGGCGACCACGGCGACTTTTCCAGCCAACATGACATCGGTGGCACGCTTAATACCGTCGACCAGTGACTCGCGGCAGCCGTACAGATTATCGAATTTTGACTTGGTGACGCTGTCGTTGACGCTGATAGCCGGGATCTTGAGACTGCCGTTTTTGAAGAATTCATTAAGCTGCATAACACCGGTGGTGGTCTCTTCGGAGACGCCTTTGATGTCTTTGAGTAAGTCGGGGTGCTTGTCGTGAACCAAACGAGTCAGATCACCGCCGTCATCGAGCAGCAGGTTGGGGCCTTTGCCGCCTTCGAAAGTGAGGGTCTGTTCGATGCACCACCAGTACTCGTCCTCGGTCTCGCCCTTCCAAGCGAAGACCGGGATGCCAGCCTTAGCGACAGCGGCAGCGGCGTGATCCTGGGTGGAGAAGATGTTGCAGGACGACCAACGGACCTCGGCACCGAGTTTTATGAGCGTCTCGATCAGCACGGCGGTTTGGATGGTCATGTGGATGCAGCCGGCGATGCGAGCACCTTTCAGGGGTTGGGAGGCGCCAAATTCTTCACGGAGGGCCATAAGTCCCGGCATTTCCTTTTCTGCCAGGTTGATTTCGGCGCGGCCCCAATCGGCCAATCCGATGTCTTTGACTTTATAATCAGTGTCTGCCATCTAGAGTTTTATCTCCTCGTTAAACGTTTCGTGGTAGCGCTTGGTTATCGCCTCACGTGAGAGCTTGGTCTGGGTGCCATGGTGCTCGATGACGTAAGATGCCACGACGGCACCGAGTTGGCCGCAATCGCGCAACGGCCATTGTCGCAAGTATCCATATAAAAAGCCAGCGCGGTAGGCGTCACCGGCACCGGTCGGATCGACGGCATTGGCCGGTTTGGCGGCGGCGATTCTAAGTAATTCGGGAACCTTGGTGCCTTCGATGAGAGAGCCGTCCTTGCCAAGCGTGGTGATGACGACTGGCACCTGAGCTTTGAGGGCTTCGGGTGTGGTGGCGGCCTTCTCAGATAGGACGCTCAGCTCATAGTCGTTGACGATCAGTACTTCGGCGGCCTTGATGCCCGCCTGGAGGTCAGCGGCCGGACTGTTGCTGACCTGCTGGCCCGGATCATACACCAGACGAAGGCTGTTTTCATCGCATTCCTTGACCTGCGCCGCCATGGCCCCGGGATCGTGTGCCGACACGCAGACGAGCACATCCTGGCCGGTCCAGGGTTGTAAGCTAAGCGAGTCGGCGTCGGCCATAGCGCCGGGATAGAAACCGCCAATCTGGTTGTCGTCGCCGTCGGTCATGACGTTGAAGGAGGCGGTCGGTAGCTTGCTGACATGGACGTGGCCGGTATCGATACCGGCTTCCGCCAACCTTGCCAGATAGTCCGAAGCATCGGCGCCGACCGAGCCGAGCAGCACCGGCCGTTCACCGAGCTGGGCTATGGCATAACTGATGTTGGCTGCGGCGCCGCCGGGGGTCTCCTCAAGCTTATCAAGAAGTACACTCAGAGACAGCACGTGTAATTTGTCGGGCTTAATGAGGTCCTGGTATCTGCCGGAGAAGTTCATGATCCGATCCAAGGCGATCGAACCGCAGAGAATAAGTCGAGAGGTGACCATGTGCTCCTTTAGTATATAGGATTTTGGTATACTACGAAGTATTGTGGCGACATATAAACTTATTCAGGACATAGAGGCTGAGGATCACATCCTGGGACCCCTGACGTTTCGGCAGTTCATCTTCGGATTGATCGCGGCGTTCCTAGCATACTTGTGCTTTATATCGGTGGTCAAACACCTGTCCTTCCTGCTGGTGCTGTTTGCTCCGCCCATGTTGTTCTGTGCCTTCTTCGCGTTCCCTTGGGGGCGCGATCAGCCGACCGAGCTGTGGGCGCTGGCCAAGCTGCGTTTCTGGTTCAAGCCGCGAAAGCGCATCTGGAACCAGAGCGGTGTCAAGGAGCTGGTCACCATCACCGTGCCCAAGAAGGTCGAACGTGTTCTGACCGACAATCTCAGCCAGACGGAAGTGAAAAGCCGACTCCAAGCCCTGGCCAACACGCTCGACAGCCGTGGCTGGGCCATCAAGCACATCAACGCGGTCGGCTATATGCCCCAACCGGCGGGCAACAATCCGGACCGCCTGATCGACATCCCCGACGTACCTCAGGAAGTACCGAACGATACGGCTGCTCCCGACATGATGGATACCGAGACCAGTGCGATAGCCCAGCAGTTCCAGAACATGATCGACAAGTCATCGCAGGAGTACCGGGAACGACTGATGAGCCAGCTGCGCCAACCCTTGCCGGCTAGCGGAGAGATGGACCGCCAGGCTTCCGAACGGTGGTTCATGAATCATAATCCGGTGGCCGCAGGCCCCGTTCCTGGGATAACGACGACCCCAGTTACAATGTCGGATCCATTGATGGCGCCGGCGACAGTCCCGGTTCCTGATGGCAACAGCACCACCAGCATCGTTCCCCAGACGCCACCGATTATGGCTGCAGGCCCGGCGGCGGCGTCCGATGATCCGGCCCTCGCCTCTCAGTTACTCAAGGGTCAGGCCGCCCACAATGAAGCGTATAGCAACATGCGTACGTTGAAGCCGGCTGGGGCGCAGCCGCCAGCGGTCGTACCGGTCGTCGCCACCCCTGCCACTCCCATGACACCCGATGATCATCCTGCTATACTATCCCTGAGCAAGAACAACGATCTGAACGTGGCGACCATCGCCCGTGAAGCTCATAGAGCCAAGGATAAGGATGGGTCACAGGATGAGGTTGTGGTTTCATTGCACTGACGTTCCAGTCGGGATGCACGGGTAACCAAAAACATAAGGTGGGCACGTAACATGAACCCCTCGGCACCAGACCAACCGGATGCGCCTCCCCAACTGGCGCGGGACATCGTCGTGCCGGCGGGAATGCAGCAGTATCCGGCGCAGCGCTATGCCGCGCAACAGATGGCCGGACGCCCGGAAGAGGCCATAGCTCCCACACCACCGCCTCCACCCCAGCCGACTCCACCGCCTGCTCCTCCCGCCCAAACCGTGGTACCGACTGCGCCGCCGCCACAGGCCCCGGCAGCACCCGTTCCGGCACCTCCTGCCATCCCGAAGGGCGGGGCTGCCAAAGTCGGAGCCGACAAGCCCAAACCCCAGAACAACAGCACGCAGAACTCACTGCAAATCGCCGAGATACGTGATGGCATTGTCATCATGAACGACGGTTCTTTCCGTTCGGTGATCATGGTCAAGAGCATCAACTTTGACCTGATGAGTCCTCAGGAGCAGGAGGCGGTCGAGTACAGCTATCAAGGCTTTTTAAACTCTCTGTTCTTTCCGGTCCAGATCTTCTTGCGCTCACAGAAGGTCGACATCCGGCCCTATATCGACAAGCTCGACCGGATCCGCAGCGAGCATGACAACATGCTGCTGGCGATGCTGATGGAGGATTACATCGGTTATATCGCCGAGCTCAGTCAGCAGACCAACATAATGGATAAGAAATTCTACGTGGTCATTCCGTATTTCCCGGTGGTCGAGGCCCAGCAAGCACTCACCAGGAGTAAGAATTTCCTGGGCGGCGTCGGCGGACTGTTCAGCAAAGCCGAGCAGCATGTGGTGATTAACGAGGCCACGCTGGAGGATGCCAAGACCGAACTGCGTAACCGGGTGCAGTCCGTGCTCGGCGGTCTGGAACAATGCGGCGTCAAAGGTCTGCCACTTGACACCCAGGAGCTGATCGAGCTGTATTACGACACCTATAACCCGGATACCGCCACACGGCAGCAACTCAAGGAGTTCGACAGCCTGACAGCCGATGTCATCGAAAAGGGTGAAGGTGTTGCTTCGCAGGCGCACCTGCAAAGGGAGCTTGAATAGATGTTCGGGCGCAATAAAAGTCAACCGGCAGATCCGGCGGCCATCGCCCAGGCGCAGCATCAGCGCGAAGAACAAGAGGTGCAGGTCGCTTTCCAAAAGGGCATCACGGCACTCCGGGATTTCATCGCACCCAGTTCGCTGGAGTTCAGTAACACCCACTTCCAGATCGGGACCCGTTACGCCCGCACCTATTATGTCTACGGCTATCCCCGTAAACTCTACACCGGCTGGCTGAGCAGCATGGTCAACCTTGATGAGGTCATCGACCTCAGTCTCTACGTCTATCCGGTAGAAAGTCAGATCGTGCTGGAGAACCTGCGCAAGAAGGTGACGCAGTTGGAAGCCGGTATCCAGATCGAGGCTGAGAAGGGCCGTGTGCGTGATCCGGCCAAACAGGCAGCCATCGTCGATGCCGAGGAGATGCGCGACGCCCTGCAGGTCGGCGAGGAGCGTTTCTTCCGTTTCGGTTTTTATTTCACCCTGTACGCCAGCAGTCTGGACGAGCTTGATTTCATCTCACACAAGGTCGAGTCCATGCTTGGCCAACAGCTCGTCTACAGCAAGCCGGCCTCGAGTCAGCAGGAACAGGGCCTGAACAGTTCGGTGCCGCAACTGGTCGATCAATTGCAGATCCGGCGCAACATGAGTACCGGCGCGCTTTCGACCAGCTTCCCGTTCACCAGCGCCGACCTCAGCCAGGACACTGGTATCCTTTACGGCATTAACATGCATAACTCCGGCCTGGTCATCTTCGACCGATTCACGTTAGAGAATGGCAACTCGGTGGTCTTCGCCAAGTCCGGCGCCGGTAAGAGCTTCAGCGTCAAGCTGGAGGCCTTGCGCAGTATGATGTTCGGCACTGAGATCTTCATCATCGATCCGGAAAACGAGTACCAACGCATGTGTGACGCCGTCGGTGGCGCCTACGTGCGGTTGAGCTTGAATTCTAACACTCGCATCAATCCGTTCGATCTGCCGAAGGTTGTGGACACCGAAGAGGCCGACAACGCCCTGCGGAGCAACCTGATAACCTTGCATGGCCTATTGCGGCTGATGATGGGCGGCGCCCAGGTAGAGATGGCTGGCGGTTCCGCCGCCATGCCAGCCCTGGCACCTTCGGAAGAAGCCGACCTGGACGCGGCGCTCATCGAAACCTACGCCCGCGCCGGTATCACCAACGACCCGTTGACGCACAACAGCCAGCCACCGGCGATTGTCGATCTCTATGACACCCTGCTACACATGGGCGGCACCGGTCCGCAGCTAGCGCAGCGCCTCCGCAAATACACCACCGGCACGTTCGCCGGCATCTTTTCCCAACAGAGCAACATCGACATCAATAATCCGATGGTGGTGTTCAACCTACGCGACCTGGAAGACGAACTTAGGCCGGTCGCCATGTATATCGTGCTGAATTATATCTGGAACAAAACCAAGAGCGACCAGAAGCGCCGCATCCTGGTCGTCGATGAGGCTTGGCAGCTCATGAAATACGAGGATTCGGCTAACTTCCTGTTCAGCCTCGCCAAGCGGGCACGTAAATACAACCTGGGCATCACCACCATCTCGCAGGACGTCGAGGACTTCATGGGTTCGCGCATGGGACGGGCCATCGTCGCCAACGCCAGCATGCAGTTCCTGCTCAAGCAATCACCTACCGCCGTCGACGTATTGAGTGACGTCTTCAAACTGACTTCCGAAGAGCATAAACGCCTCAGTCAGTTCCCGGTCGGCCAGGGATTGTTCTTCGCCGGCCAGAACCACGTACATATCCAAGTGGTGGCCAGTCCGACCGAGACAGGTCTCATCACGACTAATCCAGATCAGGTGAAGGCTTTGGAGGCCAGCGAAAACGAGGCGGATGGCGAGTTGAACCAGCCAGAAGGAACCATAGATTTGAATAACCGGCTATACCCGGGTTCGTCCGGTCTTTGACCGTCAGACGACTAAGGGGTGGCAACGGGCGCAATAAGCGATATACTGTAACCATAACGAGTTTGAGACAAAACCAAAATGGCACAACAAGTCCAGAACAGGCCAGGTGAAGCAGAAGGCGAGCAGGATTCCGACTCGGAGTACGCTCGGCGACAGCGGTCGGCTGCTAATGATCCGACTGACCCACGGGGAGATCTGCCTGAAGGTGCCACTATGGGTTCGGAGCAGGATCCCGCCACCCGTCAACCCGTCGGTCGGCGCAAACCCGTCTACGATCAACCAGGTAACGAGTATGACCGCGATCTAGGCAAGAAACTCGATAGTGCCGAGAACCGGAGCGGCTCGGATAGCGGACAGAAATATGATGGCACGCCAAGCCCGTCCTCCATCAATAATGCCGAGCGCTCTGCCGGCGGCAGCAAAAAGAGCAAAGGCGAGGACGAAGATGAGAGCTATTTCAACGACGAAGAAGGCGCTTCTCCGGGCTGGCGCCGGCGTATGGTCAAGAAGTATTGGAAACGCGCCGCCTTCGCCGGGGGTGCCGGCGGCCTGACGATCGGCGCCATTATGATGTTCATGAGTGTCGCCCAGGGGCCATTGGAATTCATCCATCTGGCCCAACTACTTGAGAAATTCCACTTCTCGAGCATTGAGGATGCCGAGAATAACCGCCTGACAGCCATCGCCCGGTATATTCATGATCCGACGAAGCCGCAGAATACGCGCTTAGGCATCGTCGGCAACATTGCAGCCGACCACCTGGAATCCAAACTCAACGATGCGACTGGTCTCAGATCGGCCTACGACCCCACCACCGGTACTGACAGGGGTTATTATGTGATCGAGAACAGCCCTCAGTTCAAGGATAAGGACTTGGATCAAATCAGGGGGCAGATATCTAACGACTACGGTCTGAGTTCAAGCCAGATCAAAGAAGTCACCGTAAATGGCGAGAAGCTCATCAGCGTAAACCCTGATCCCGGCGGCATCAATACCGTAAGGCGTTATTTCACCCAGACCAGGTTCAGTCGCACACTGTTAGGTGAGGCAGGCTATAACAAGCTCTCCGCCCATGTCGGCTCACGCGTACTCGGGAAACGGGCAGGTTGGACCTTCCACCCCATTCAGAAGCTAGATGCGGCCTACCGCGATGCTCTTGTGAAAGGCGGCAAAGCCGCCCTCGACAAGCTCAAGGAGAAGATCAACAGTAGCGAAACGACCTATGAAGCCAATGGCGACACCACGCGTCCGGGAGGTACGCCGAGCGCCCAGGAAGAGACCGATGCGCACGGCAATAAATATACCGATCCGCAGGCAGCAGGCGAGAGCCAGGGCGCGAGCGATCTACAAACCCAGGCCCAGCAGCTTGATTCTCAAAATCCGGATTCGAAAGCTGCGTTCACCGATAACGTAGGCGCCAAGCTAGCTGGTGGCGGGGTCGCTTTGATAG
>DATNAB010000030.1:0-3135 GCA_035573115.1 Verrucomicrobiia bacterium | reverse complement strand
CAAAGGTACCAGGGGCCAGATCCCCCAGTTCATATGGTCCGAACTTCGTACGATGGAGCTCTCTCACCTCATAACCGAGGACGGCAAATGTGCGGCGGATCTGGCGATTGCGACCCTCGCTCAGTCTGGCTGTCAGCCTGGTACCGTGGACGTCTTCGATCTTCAGCCGGCTCAAGCCATCCTCTAGCTCTACGCCTCGCTCCGCTTGGGTGCGAGCGGCCGGCGCCAGTGGCTTATCTAGCCGGATTCCGTATAGCTTCTCCTTTGCATAACGGGGGTGTGTCAGGCGGTCTGCCAAGGTGCCGTCGTCGGTGAGCAGCAGCAGACCGGATGAGTCCTTGTCCAGCCGGCCGACAGGTTTGAGCCGGTGCAGTCCTGTCGGCAGCAGGTCATAGATGGTCTTACTGCCTTGCCCGACTCGCGAACAGACGTAACCAGCCGGTTTGTTGAGCATAATGGTCGTTGGCTGGCCGGGTAGCGCTAGCGGGCGGCTGTCCAGCCTGACTTCGTCCTTTGCACCCACATCCGTGCCGGCAAGCACGGACCGGCCGTTGACAGTCACCCGTCCTTCGAGGATTGCGTGGTCCGAAGCACGTCGGCTTAGACCGGTGGCCTGAGCGATGAATTTGTTGATACGCACCTTCTTATTATAAGGCGATGCTGCCGGGATCGCCCTCGGCGGATTTTTCTTCGGCGGCAGCTGCTTCACTGGGCGATGGCGCTGGCGCACCGGCCGGGCTGTCCTCATCGCCTGGAGCACCGATTACGGTGGCACCGGGAACGGTCTGGGACTCTTTGGCCTCTTCTTCGGCCAGGAGTTGTTTGATATCTTTCTTGGGTTCGCTTTCCGGCGGCTGGATGACCTTTTGGCGGCTGACGACGCCGTTGGCGTCCGCGGCATTGTTCTTCGCCGCATCAGACTGGCTGCTATCACCATCAGGTTTGGCGTCATCGGTTGCGGCGGGAGCGCCGGCGGATACGGCAGGTTCAGGTTGGATGGCAGGCTCGGCGACCGGAATCGCGGTGGATACCGGGGTTGTATCAGGAGTAGTGTCGGGCGAATCGGTTGCGGTCGTGTCAGGCGGTGCGCTTGGGGCGGTCGGTTCACTTGAAGCACCCGATACGAAATCTTCGATCTTGGCTTCGACGGCGGCTTCTTCTTGTGAGGCGGGTTTTGCGGCTTCATCGGTAGCTTTGCTAGCTGTGGCTTCAACGGCTGGCTTGGCTTCGACGGCGGGTTCGGGTGCCGGGGTGGCGGGTTTGGCAGGTTCGGGTGCGACGGCAGTGTCAGTCGGTGGTGTGGCAACCGGTTCGGGAGTGACCGGTTCGGCGGGTTTGGCAGGTTCGGGTGCCGGCGCTGGGGAGGATGGAGCGGTAGCTGCCGGGTCGGCAGGTTTCGTTTCAGCGGGTACGGCGGCGGGCTCGCTCGGAGGAGTTGCCGGAGCCGGGTCAGCAGCGGGGGTTGCGGGTTTCGTATCCCCTGCATCGGAGTCGGTGCTGGCGACCAAGGTCTCGACGGCATCGGCCATCAGTTTATCGTCGCTAGCCGCTTTGGCATCGTCGGCCGGAGCAGATTTCGCAGTGTCGGTGGCCGGCTCGTTCGGTTTGACTGGTTCTGGAGTCGCAGTAGCGGGTACGGCGGCGGGCTCGGTCGGAGAAGTTGCTGGAGCCGGGTCAGCGGGAGCAGCGGCAGCATCAGCCGGTGCGGCGGCTCCGTCCTCCAATAGTTCATGGGCAGCTTTGACGATATCTTCCAGAGTGACTTGGGATTTGACGAGGTAGCGGTCAGCACCTAACTTGTCGGCCCGCTGCTGATCGTCACTTTGTCCAAGTGCTGTCAGCATGATGATCTTGACGTGCTTGGGCTCCTCGGTGTTGCGCAGGATGTCCAGCATTTCGAAACCGCTGATCTTAGGCATCATGACATCGGATATGATCAGGTCGGGTTTCTCAGCCTTGGCGACGACTAGCGCCTCCTCACCGTCCTTGGCCGAGACGATGGTATAACCTTCGGCCTGCAAACGGGCCTCGTAGATCTCGCGCAAGTTGTTATCGTCTTCGACCAGCAGTAATTTTGCCATTGGAGTAGTGCCTCTAAATTAACGCTTATGGTTTGTTCATCAACATTGTACCATGTCGGGCCCTAAGGGGAAGTGGTCGGTGTGACCAGTGTCTTGGCAGCGGTGGCGGTCTGCAGTTCGCTGGCTTTCTGACTCGAGAGTCGCGGCAGGTTGATGTAGAAGTTGCTCCCCTTGCCCAGCTCGCTTTCGGCCCAGATGCGGCCACCGTACAGTTCGACGATCTTGCGGCAGATGAACAGCCCTAAGCCGGTGCCGCCGACCGTGCGAGTGGCCGAGTTATCCACACGGTAGAATTTCTGGAACAGATGCGGCAGATCGTCCTTAGGTATGCCCGGACCGGTGTCCTTGACGTAACACTGCACCACTTGCTCGTTGCCAGTCAGACCAAGGGATATCTTGCCTTCCGGGGTGTACTTGACGGCGTTATCGAAGAGATTGGTGATGACCTCGCGTAGACGGTCCGGATCGACGTAGACGTAGTACAGCGGCCGGACGACGCGTTCGGTCGAGCCCTCGCGGGTGGCGTTGATGGTCGTGCCGCCACCGCTGGTGACGAACTCCACGAACAGGCCTTTCTTCTCGGCGACGAGCTTAAGGTCGCTGACCAGATGTTCGAGGAAGTCGCCCATCTCCACCACGCTCGGATGGCTGGTCAGGCGGCCGTCTTCCGCCTTGGCACTGGTCAGCAGATCTTGGAAAAGTTTACCTAGGTGCTGAGTAGAAGCATGGGCTTTTTCAAGATAACCGCGGGCTCGGCTGTCGACAGTGGCGACCTTGTCGTTTAGCGCCAGCGCCAGATAGCCTTCGATGGCTGCTACCGGTGTACGCATCTCATGGCTGGCGGTGCTGATGAAATCGCCGCGCTGCTGTTCCTCGGCGCGCTCCTGCGTGACGTCACCAAATACGGCTGCCGCGGCCGTGACATTCTTATTGCTATCGAGCAACGGTGAGATATTGAGGCTGACGGCGATCTGTTTCTTGTCGCGTGTCAGCAGGAAGACGTCCTTGCTGCGGATACTTTGACCGGCCTGGAATACTTGGTGAAAAGGATTTT
>DATNAB010000029.1:0-6926 GCA_035573115.1 Verrucomicrobiia bacterium | reverse complement strand
CTCAGGGCGATGGCCCGGACGCTGGACTCGCTCAGGTGCTGGGCAACCTCCAAGGTTAACTCGGTCCCTTCGTGCTCCAATTTGAGGGCATTATAGATGGCCGGCAGGTTGTCTTCGCCGAACTCGACGTCGACCACCACGCCGACGATCTGGATGATCTTGCCGGTTTTAGTACCAGTCTTGGCTTTGGTCGTGGTTGCCATTATGCTTCTCCTTCGTTATCTATCATGATGCAAGCGCCTCTGCGCCACCGCTGATCTCGGCTATCTGCTGCGTGATGTCCGCCTGGCGTGCGCTGTTCAACTCCAAGGTGTAATCCTTGATGAGATCGTTGGCGTTATCCGTAGCGTTCTTGGTAGCTAGCATGCGCATAGCGTGCTCACTCGCCAGACTTTCTAGCACAGCTTGCCAGATCTGGGCTTCTACCAACCGGGTCGTGATCTGTTCGATAACGGTCTCGACATCCGGCTCAAAGTTGCTAACCGGCACATCCTTCTCTTCATTATCCGGAGCCGGAGCGGGTAATAGCTGCTGGGTTTGCGGTATTTGGGTGATAGTTGACTTGAACTGCGTGTAGATGACATTGACTTCATCGGCCAGCTCATCACGGTAGTGATCCATGACATTGTTGAGCAGCGGCCGCACGTCGTTGGCCGTCGGCTGGTCGCCGAACGGTGGATAGACGGCTACCAGATCGACGTCCTGCAAGCGGCGGACGAACTGCGCACCCTTGCTGCCGATGGCGATGACGTGGCTCTTGACCTTATCCTGCCGATCCCGCTGCAATGCCTGGGTAAGGAGTTTTAGGACATTGGCGTTATAGGCACCGGCCAGGCCGGTATTACTAGTGACAATCAGATATAGACGATTCTTGACCGTACGTCGCCGGAACAACGGCTGGCGCTCGACCTCGCCCATGGCATTGAGACGCTTCAGCATGTCGTAGGCCAGATCGCGGTAGTCACGGCTGGACGAGGCCTGCTCCTGGGCTCGGCGCAACTTGCTAGCGCTGACCAGCTCCATAGCTTTGGTGATCTGCCGGGTGCCCCGGATGGAGTTTATGCGTCGTTTCAGCGTGATAGTGCTTGCCACGTGCGCTTACTCCTTGGCTGCTTTCTTAGGCTCTTCTCTGTAACCGTCGGCCACGGACTTGGCGACCTTGAGTACGGTGTCGACTTGGGCGTCGGTGGGCTTGTCGCCGGTGTTGAGGGCCTCTACGAGCTTGGCATGCTTAGCTTTGAGCTCACGGTGTAGGGCTTGTTCGGCCGGCTTGATCTTTTCGAGCGGTACCTGGTCGAAAGAACCGCGGGTAGCCGCCAGCAGGCTGGTATACATTTCCCAGATGGCGTACGGGCTGTACTGCGGCTGCTTGAGCAGCTCGGTCAGACGCTGACCGCGCTCGATGGTCTGGCGGGTTTCGGCGTCGAGATCGGTTGAGAACTGGCTGAAGGCGGCCAGTTCGCGGAACTGAGCCAGGTCGAGTTTCAGGCCGCCGCCCACGGCCTTGATGGCCTTGGTCTGAGCGTTACCGCCGACGCGGGACACCGAAAGACCGACTGAGATGGCAGGGCGGATACCCTGGTAGAACAGATTGGTCTCCAGAAAGATCTGACCGTCGGTGATGGAGATTACATTGGTTGGGATGTAGGCGCTGATGTCACCAGCCTGGGTCTCGATGATAGGCAAGGCGGTGAGACTGCCGGCACCAAGATCGTCGCTCAGTTTGGCTGCCCGCTCAAGCAGACGCGAGTGCAGGTAGAAAACATCGCCAGGATAGGCCTCGCGGCCGGGCGGGCGGCGTAGCAGCAGCGACATCTGGCGGTAGGCCTGGGCATGTTTGGTCAGATCGTCATAGATGATCAAGGCGTGTTGCTTGTTGTCGCGGAAGTATTCACCCATGGCGCAGCCGGCGTACGGCGCCAGGTACAGCATGGCGGCCGGGTCGGCCGGGCTGGTGGCCACAATGATGGTCTGATCCATGACACCTTCGCGCTTCAGGCGCTCCTGCAGGGCGGCGATCTTGCTTAGTTTCTGGCCGATGGCCACATAGACGTTGATCACGCCGGTCTTCTGCCGGGCCTGGTTGACCATGGTATCGACGGCGATGGCCGTCTTACCAGTCTGACGGTCGCCGATGATGAGCTCGCGCTGTCCGCGACCGATCGGGGTGGTGGCGTCGACGGCCATCACACCGGTCATCAGCGGTTCATGGACACTTTTGCGGGCCAGCACGCCGGGCGCGGAACGCTCTACGCGGCTGTTCTGCTTGGTCTTGATGGCCGGGCCACCATCGAGGGGGTTACCTAAGGGATCAACCACGCGGCCGACCAGTTCGGGACCCACCGGTACTTCCAGCACCTGGCCGGAGAGCCGGACCTTGGCGCCAGCTTTGACAGCGTCATCCTCACCCAAGAGTACAGCGCCGATCTCGTCTTCGCCGAGATTGAAGGCGAAAGCCGTGACATTGCGGCCGTTTAAGCCTTCGATCTCCAGCATCTCGTTATAGCCGGCGGCACTCAGGCCGTAGATCCAGGCGATACCGTCGCCGACACGGGTGACCACGCCCACGCTTTCGATCTCGGGACGCTGTTTGAGCTCGGCGATGGCAGCTCTGATGTCATCTGAGAGTTCAGTAATTGATAACTCGGGCACGCTTATTTCCTTCCTCTGTTTCCGGTAGCGGTTAATTGTTTGAACTGATTCAGTTTGGCCTCGACGCTCAGGTCCAGTTGGCGGTCAGCCAGGCTCAGGCGTACGCCACCGATGACGGCAGGATCATGCTTCTCTGTAACATTGATGCTTTTGGCCTGCGGATACACCTGCTTCATCCGGCGCACGATGTCAGCCTTGACACCAGCCGTCAACGGGTGAGCGCTTGCAGCAACGATCTCCACCTGACCGGCTTCGGCCCAATCGGCCTGCACGTCTCGGATAATGGAGCTCAACTCGCCGGTACGACGCTCAGCAAGCAGATAGGCGGCCAGCTCCTGCACGAAACGTTTCGGAGCGCCTTTTGCAAGCGTACGATCGGCGACGACCTGGGCGATGCGAGTGCGTGGAGCTTTCATTAGCTGGTCTGTGCCTCCTTAAGGCTCCGCTCTATGAGCTGGGCGTCCTTTTTGGCATCAACTTTCTCATGGATGATGGTCTCGGTGGCGTTAGCCACCAGACCGACTACTTCCGCCTCCAGCTGTTTGCGAGCACGGGCTGTCTCTTGTGTAAGCCGCGACTGTGCTTCGGCCAGGATCCCGTCGGCCTTGGTACGGGCCTTATCCTCGGCCTCGCGTACGGCCTGGCGGCCGCTATCTTGGGCGGTGGCGATGATCTCATCGGCTTGTTTGCGGGCCTCGTGCAAGGTCTGTTCGACCTTGGCCTCCATCTTGGCTTCTTCCTGCCGCATCTGTTCGCCAAGCTTCACGCCGCTCTCGATGGTTTCGCGGCGTTCATGCAGGATCTTAATGATGGGTTTGAAAGCCCAACGCCGCAGCACTAAAAATGCCAGCACGAAAGTGATGAGCTGGATCAGGAAGGCTTTACCGTCGAAACCGAGGGCTCCGAGGCCGGACGAGCTTTCTGCGAAATGATTGAGAGGTACCATCTGTATCTAATCGGTCTCCTATTTGACGATGAAGATTGAAGCGAAGGCCAAAAGACCGAACAGCTCCACGATAGCCACGAAGATCAGGGCTTGGCCCAGGAACTTCGCCGCCTCGGGGTTACGGCCGACGGCCTGCAAATAATTACCGCCGATCAGGCCGATACCGATGCCGGGGCCAATAAAGCCACCGCCGATCATCAGGCCCTTGCCGATGATTGCTGTGTTGACTGCGTCTGCGAATGTCACCATTGCTTATTATGTCTCCTTATTGCGTTACTTAACTTGTCTAAAACCAAATGAAAACTTACCCACGAACGTTCCCCCCAACCCCGGCACTCGTTTGTGAGACCATTGTTTCAGGAACGTCTTCTTCGGTCAAGTCATCGGACTCTTCCGGGTGGGCACTGGTGTGGTTGACGGCGATCGCCAGGTACATCACGCTCAGGATGACAAAGATGTAGGCCTGCAACGCGGCCACCAGGAACTCCAGCAACGTGAAGGGGAGGGCCGTCACAGGTGCGGCCACGTGGCCCAGATATGAGAATACAGCGATAACGATCTCGCCGATGGTGATGTTCAGGAAAAGTCGGAGGCTGAGACTTAGCACACGAGTCAGGTCGGTGAACATCTCCAGCAGACCAATAAGGAAGTAGAGCGGATTCTTCGGACTCCCGACGAAAAAGTGGCGCAGGTATTTGAACAGACCGCCGGCCTCATAGATCGAAGCACCGTAGACTAGCGTCATGGTTATCACGCCCATGGCGAAGGTGCCGTTTAAATCACCAGTGAAAGGGCGGAACAGCGGCGCGCCACCGCCGGATTGGAAACCTTCGCCCACGATTGGCAACAACCCCAGCCAGTTGTTAAACAGGATAAAGAAGAACAGCGTGACGAAAAACGGCACGTACCTGCGTGCCGTCTTCTTATCATCGAAGGCGCCTTCCACGAGGTTGGTAATAAAGTCTACGCCGATCTCTACGATCTGGATGAAGCCGGCCTTCGGCTTGACGCTCACGCGGCGCGCTACCCAGGTGAACAGAACGATCAGAACGACGGCACAGATCCAACCATACAGGATGGAATTGGTGACCGTCAGGCCACCGAGCTGGAAGACGCCAGCCGGTGCTACGTGGACGGTCGGACCGCTGTCGGCAAAGCGGATGAGAGCACCGATCATGAGTGCGAACCTTTACGGTTATGCGTTGCAGGCGGACTGAACAGCTGCAGTTGCCGCCAGACGACCGCGGCCATACCGACCATGGCCAGGATGAAGCCTACAATCGTCAGAGCGGGCAGGGTGTCGAATTTCTTATCGAGTTCGAAACCGCCGATCACTGGTACCAACACGACGATTGCCAACTGCCAACTCATGTTTGCAGCCGCCACCAGGAATTGTTGGCGTGCCTCCACATACGACTGATCCACCTTCTTGGGCGTCCGGTTGCTCGACGTCTCTTTCATTCCTTCCAAGTATAACAGATGTGATATATCTCACGCAACCCCTAGAGGTCGCCTACAGGAATCCTTTTACTTTACAAAGTATAGTGGTATGATAGAAACACTATGAGTGATAGTAAAAATATCATCGTCTACGGAGCCCCCTGGTGCGCGTTCTGCCATGTGGCCATGGATTATTTCGATAAGCTTGGTGTGAAGTACAAGTACATCAATGTCGACGAGGACCCGAAGGCCGGTCTCGAGGCCGTCGAGAAATCAGGCCAACGTGGCATCCCGGTCATCGATTTGGCCGGCGACATCATTGTCGGTTTCGATCGGCCCCGGATCGATACTTCGCTCCAAACCCACCAGTTAGCCTAACCTTCGCTATCGAATCCCGCGGAAAGCTCGACCCCCAGCAACATCACGGAAGATGAGATCGCCACGACCGTATGCGTGGAGCCGTCTTCCTCGGCGATAAGTTCATCCAGATGGAGTGCGGGCCTATCTTCATAATCCAGATCAGCACGATCAGCGTTTGGCATGGTTCTCTCCAGAAGTGAGGGGTTACGCTCTGTCAGTTCGCCGAAGACGAAGCGGCCAAATTCCGAGTCCGTCCTGACAGTACCGTTATAGCTGAGACTGACGCCGTCGCGGACGTACAGGAATGGTCCGGGATTGCGGGCAGGGATGGGTTCGGCTGGAACGGTCCCTTCGAACAGGTCCATAAAAGCGTCCGGCAATGGTGGGTGGGCCTGGGCAGTTCCTAACGGGAAACGGTTCAGCGGGAAGCGTCCGAGAGGCAGGGGCATGCTCAACTGATCCGGACCCAGGACGTACTGCAAAACCTTCTGCAGGGGTTCTAATTCCTTCGCAGTTTTGTCGCCACGTATGAAAGCTGTATGTTCGCCCGCCAGCGCTGCCGAGACCGCGAGATTACTCGCGCCTCTCATCCCACCATAGTGCAGCCAATGGTACGCTTCCAGGTCATCTCGACCCATGCTCAGACGCGGATCCTCATGCAGGAGGGTGTGCAGCGTCAGGTCGATTTCAGCCAAGATTTCGGCATCGGGATATTTTTCCTCGCCGAAGTCCGCACCGAAGCGCTCGGCCGTGCGGTAGTGATCGGGTGGAAACATCTGGGGCATGTCGTCGATAACCTCTGTGGGCTGAAATTATACAGATAAAACCGCTACGGAAAAGTAGTAGTGCTTGTAGGTTTTGCGGTTTCGGACTTTAGCATTACTCTTGATACATGATGTCCGAGGATCATAGAGGGGAAGCGGCCGAAAGTCGTCCAACGTTATACCTGCTGATCGGCTACCCGGGTGCCGGCAAGACCACAGCCGCCCGTATCCTGAGTGAAGCGACGGGAGCCGTCCATCTTTGGTCGGATGTCGAACGCCACCGGATGTTCGGCCAACCGACCCACTCGCTGGAGGAGAGTACCAAGCTCTATGACGAGCTGAATCGCCGGACCGAAGAACTCTTGGCAGCCGACAAAAGCGTAGTCTTCGACACCAACTTCAACTTCCGCGAAGATCGACGCAAACTGCATGACATCGCCGCCCGGCACGACGCGGACACGCTTGTTCTCTGGATCCAGGTGCCTGAAGAAGTAGCCAGGGAGCGGGCACTCAGCACCGGGCTGAAACGAAACGGTTACCATGTGCGTATGAGTCCGGAGCAGTTCGATTCCATCGTGACCAAGCTCGAACCGCCGGCTGAAAATGAAAAAACCATTAAATTGGATGGCCTAAACCTTGACAAGTCGACGGTACTGAAGTTAGTTGGTCAGTACCATGACGCGAACATACCATTATCGTAAATTGCATGGCTGGTCGGCCGGCCTGGCGCTGCTGATAGCGCTCTTAGTATGGTGGGCCCAGCA
>DATNAB010000028.1:0-3790 GCA_035573115.1 Verrucomicrobiia bacterium | reverse complement strand
TGACTCCGTGAAGCCTGAAGAAGTCCACCAGTTCTGCGGTCTGCTTCAGTGTTGCTAGCATCAACTACCAATTATGTTAAAAAATCCCCTGTTATGTCAAGCTGACGGTCCCGTACTTTATCTGTTAAGAAGGCACGTGTCGATTATCACAAATCGGCCGTGATTAAATTCGCCTGGTGTAAGTGAGGATTTTCACCACCCTACATGTGGTAATTGAGCTACTATGAAAGTGTTGAAGTGGGAGGTAAAAAATGGTCTCACAAGCATCAATCACAGCCCAACTGAAAAAGATCGGGTTCAATCAGACGGCCTGGGGCAAGGCCGAAGTACGCGAACTCCCGAATATTATCCTACCCGATGAGGAGATTTTCGAGTGCGTCAACGGTATGTACGAAGGTGGTTTCGCGCTGCTAGTAGCGACCGACGTGCGTGTGCTCCTGATCGATAAGAAGCCGTTCAACTATCTGACGGTCGAAGATCTGCGCTTCGACATGATCAACGAGATCGACTACAATCACCGCGTCTTCGGTGCCTATGTCAACATCTCAACAGGCAATCGCGATCTGAAATTCCGTAGCTATAACCAAGCGCGCCTGCGCGTACTGATCAGCCACATCCAAAACCGCATGGCCGAGATCAAGCGCAAACAGGATACTCACCAGGAAGGCCAATACCAACACCTGGAACAAATAAACTCTCATCTGCAGACCTATCTGATCGAGCAATATAAGCACCAGGAAGAATTGCAGCGTCGGTTGGAAGAGGCGAAACAACAGGGCAGCCCTCCTACCGTGACGAATCCCGAGCCACCGCATCCTAGCCCAGAACTTGCTGATTATCTGTATGCGCATGGACTGCTTCGCCAGCATGAGGCGCTGACAGGGCAGAAGTTACCGGAACTGGTGACTGATACCGACATTCTGGAGAGCGTGCCGCCGCCGCAATCCGACCGGTCTGACCGTGAGGAACAGGAAATCTACCTGGAAGGTCTGCGCGAGGTCTTCGGTGTCCATGACGAGTCAAAAAGTCTGGCGACTCATCCGTTCGACGTCAATCCACTGCGCATCGCCTATTCGAAGTTACCGGCTGCCCTCAAGAACCGCAGGTTCAGACGGCCCTCATTGCACCCTCCCATTTCTCCTGAGCAGACCGAAATCGAACCACTACCCAGCTAGAGATTAGACATTGAAACGGAATTCGACAACGTCGTCCGGTTGCATGACGTAGCCTTTGCCTTCGGTACGGACTTTGCCAGCGCTTCGGCCTGCGGCCAGGCTGCCGGCGGCAAGGAGGTCAGGATAAGCGACGATTTCGGCGGCGATGAAGCCGCGCTCAAAGTCGCCGTGGATGACGCCGGCAGCCTGGGGCGCGGTCGCGCCCTTGGGAATTGTCCAAGCCCGCACCTCTTTCTCGCCGGCCGTCAAGAAACTCTGCAGACCAAGCGTGCCATAGGCGGCGTGAATAAGCTGCACCAGCCCCGATTCCTGCTGGCCGTAGCTTTGTAGCAGCTCCGCAGCGTCAGCCTCATCCAGGTCTTTCAGCTCGCTTTCCAGTTTGGCGCAGATGAACAGAGCGTGGGCCGGAGCAACTAATGTGCTCAAAGCTTTTTGCTGTGTCTCATCGGCCAGACCGGCCTCGTCGACATTGAATACATAGATGATCGGTTTCATGGTCAGCAGCTGCAAGTCGGCCACCGCAGCGGCGTCAATACCGGAATGGTTCCAGAGCGGTTCGCCTCCGTCCAGAATTGTGTGCACCCGCTTATAAGCTTCAAGTATGGGCCGGAGTTTGGCGTCGGCACGGGCTTCCTTTTCCATGCGGGGCAAGCGGCGGTTCACGGTCTGCAGGTCGGCCAGCACCAGCTCCGTCGCGATCACTTCGATGTCTTTTTTCGGGTCGCGGTCGCCGTCGACATGTGTGACGTTCGGATCATTAAAGGCTCGCACCACCTGCACGATGGCGCTCGTGGTACGGATATGACTTAGGAACTGATTGCCCAGACCTTCGCCCTCCGCGGCACCCGCCACCAGCCCGGCGATGTCTACGAAGGTTACGGTCGCCGGCACGACCTTATCCGTCTTATATAGTTCCGCCAAGCGGTGTAGCCGCTCATCAGGTACGGGAACGATACCGGTATTCGGCTCGATGGTGGCGAAGGGATAATTGGCCGCTAGGATATTGCTGCCCGTCAGGGCGTTGAAAAGGGTCGATTTACCGACGTTCGGTAAGCCGACGATTCCGATACTCAGCATAGAGTTACTCTAGCAGGGATTCAGGGCTTCGTATACTGCCCCAGGAAGCCGACCATCTGATTGAGAGCATTCCGGCCGTCGGCCTGGTCCAGATCGAACTGGTACTCGTGAGGCAGCTGAGGTTCATGATCCGCCGGGTAGAATAACGTGCTGAGCGGTACGCCCACAGCCGACAACCGGCTGGCGAGCTCCCTAGACTGTGGCTCCAGCGGATCAGCGTTGCCGGCAGTGATGAAGCTGGGCGGGAAATCCTTTGTCACATAATCGGCCACCGAAGCGTACTGCAGCTCCGCATCATGCACGTAATCTTTGTGTCCGGAATAAGCCCACAGCACGGTATGCACGAAGTCGCGGGCGGCCTTGGTCTTCTGGGTGAGGGCGATGTCGTACGCACCGCAATTAAGCAGCATACCTTTAAGTTGCTGCGAAGCCATCGGCGACGCCATGCCCATCTGTCGGGCATAGGCCGGATTGGTGATGATGGTGGCAACCTGGGCCGCGATTTGTGAGCCGGCCGAGTCACCGGCCAGGATGAAACGACTTGGATCGATGTGCAAACGCGCCGCATTCGCCTGCACGTAACGCAGGGCGGCATCGGTCTGGACGACCGGCAGGGGATAGTGTTTTTCCGGAGCGATGGAATAATCGATAGCCACGACGGTATAGCCATGCGAGGCCAGAATCTTCACGTAATTAGCGACCGTTTCTTTACTCCCTGAAACCCAGGCGCCGCCATGCACCCAGACGATGGTCGGTAACCGCTGGTTCGAGGCCGTGTTGCTTGGGTAATAGGCATCCAGATAGGCGTCTTTATCGCCCGGGCGGTACTGCAGGTTCGTGACCGAGGAAACCCCGTCCGGTACGTATTTCTCCAGTTTCTGCGCCGTTTTGCGCCCGCCTTTGTCGAAGGCATAGCGGATGAACAGGGATCCAGGCCACGGACTGACCCGGAAGCTTAGCCAGCCGGCGATCACCAGCACTACGAGGGCGATGGCCAACCGTTTCAGCCGTTTATGACCATGACGAGGCTTCCCGGCTTTCTTGGATTTGGTCTTTGGGGGTGGAGAATTTCGCTTGGTGGCCATGCTTCTTATGCTTATAAAATTCATTATACGTCACACCCTGATATGCTGGCCTTTACTATAAAAAATAAAGTTTTGACAGTCGAACTGGCAGACGAGTACAATGAGTGCTAATTAGGAGGGGTTATGCCGACAGCGACCAAGGGGAAAACGACAGCAAAAAAGGAGACGAACCACTGGTTCATTCTGGTATTACTCGCCTTGGCACAGTTCATGGTGGTGCTCGATGTTTCCATCGTAAACGTGGCGTTGCCGGCTATCCAGAAGGCCTTCGGCATGTCGCAGGAAAGCCTGCAATGGGTGGTCACCATGTATTCGTTAACCTTCGGCGGCTGTCTGCTGCTCGGGGGCCGCGCCGCCGACTTGTTCGGCAGACGGAAGATCTTCCTGTCCGGCGTGACGCTCTTCACTTTGGCGTCGTTAGCCTGCGGATTGGCGCAATCGGATACGTGGATC
>DATNAB010000027.1:0-5319 GCA_035573115.1 Verrucomicrobiia bacterium | reverse complement strand
TCGTGGATCTGTAGTAATAGCTGGCAATCCGGGTACTTCTCACGCAGGAGTTTGTCGGTATTGATCATAGCCATCTTCATCAGATCGGCCTCGGTACCCTGGATCGGCATATTGATGGCGGCCCGCTCAGCGGCTGTGCGTACCATGAAGTTGCTTGATTTAATATCCGGCATCGGCCGGCGACGGCCGAACAGCGTCTCGACGTAGCCATTCTTTCGTGCCTGCTCAAGGATGCGGTCCATGTAATCGAACAGCGGCTTGCGAAGAGCCTTATAGCGATCAATGAACTCCACCGCCTGCTCGCGCGTCATGCCGGTGGCCACAGAGAGACCGTGTGGGCTCATACCGTAGAGGATACCGAAATTGATAACTTTAGCTGCGCGGCGCATCTGTTTGGTGACATCTTCCTGCTCGCGACCATAGACCTGTGCGGCGGTGGTGTTATGGATGTCAGCACCGCGATTGAACATCTCGATCAATTCTTTATCCTCGGCCAAGACGGCGGCAAGCCGCAGTTCGAACTGCGAATAGTCGGCACTGACGAGCTTGTTGCCCTTCCCGGCCACGAAAGCCGTACGGATCCGGCGGCCGAGGTCCGTGCGAGTCGGAATGTTCTGCAGATTAGGGTCGTTGCTGCTCAGCCGGCCGGTCTGGGCCACGGTCAGCGCATAGGTGGTGTGCAGTCGGGAGTCGGTATCGACCTGTTGCGGTAAGGTATCGATGTAGGTGTTCTTAAGCTTGGCAACCTCGCGGTACTGGGTGATGAGATCGATGATAGCGTGGGTACCGCGCAGTTTATCAAGCTCGCTGGCGGCAGTGCTGTAGCCGGTACGGCCCTTCTTAATGCCTTGTGTGGGTAGCTTCAGTGTCTCGAATAATACTTCGGCGAGCTGGGCCGGCGATGCGATGTTGAACTCGCGGTCGGCATAACCGTAAATCTGCTGTTCGTAATCCGATATTAGATCGTTCACACGGTCGGCGAACTTGGCCAGATATTTCGTATCGAGCCGGATGCCGCGGTACTCCATACGACCCAAAACCGGAATGACCGGCCATTCGATATTCTCAGCCAGTTTGGCAAGCTTGGGCAGCTGTTTCAGGCCAGTAGCCTGCTGGGTGTGAAGCGCCTTGATGGTGGCCATGATCTCAGGCGCCCGGGTGATGACTTCGTCCTTATCCAGATCTTCAAAGGGCGATCCCTCATAGCCTAGATCGGCCTGGGCCAGTTCGGTCAACGTCTGTTCGCGCCGTAAGGAATTGAGTAAAAAGGAGCCGACCAGTACGTCATGCCCGATCGGTGGCAGATCCGTGACGCCAAGTCCTATCAGGAGTTCGAGCGTCGACTTGATATCGTAACCTACGAGCGGTCTTACGTCCTTGAACTCCTTGGCGATGGCCGTATGGTCCAACTTGGTCAAATCCAGCGTGTAGGTGTTCCGGCCGTCGAGACTGATGATCAACACTTCCGGCTTGCGTCCATGCTTGCCCACGCAGCGACCATGAATATAGAAATACTCGGAATTGCCAAGCTTGAGCTCCTTGGCCTTCTGGTTGGTATCGATAATCGTATTCTTGCCCGTTTTGAGCGGCTCACCGCCGTTCTTGGCATGATGATCCTCGATAGCTACCTGCATGATTTCTGGCAGCTGGCGCGCCAATGAGCGGAATTCGAACTCCTTGAGCAGCTCCAGCAGCTTGCCAGGATCGATCTTACTACCGTCGACTTCTTTCAGATTCAATTTGATGGGCGCATCGGTCCAGATGCGGGCCAGTTCCTTGCTGAGGTATGCCATGTCTTTGCCGGCCTCCAGTTTTTTGCGCGTCGATTCCTTGATGAGCGCCAGGTTTTCATATACGCCGTCCAGCGTCTTATATTCCTGCAATAACTGGATAGCGCCTTTCTCGCCGATGCCGGGCACGCCCGGGATATTATCGGAGGAGTCGCCTTTGATGGCTTTCATGTCCAGGAACTGATTCACGACCAAGCCGTATTTGGCCTCGAAACTTTTGGGTGAATACAATTCTATATTGCTCAGGCCCGTCTTGAGCGCATAAACATGTGTCAGCGGACTCACGACCTGCAGCATGTCCAGATCAGAGGTAATGAGCAGTGTCTCGATATCTTTCTTCGTAGCTTGCGACGCCAGTGTACCCATGATGTCATCGGCTTCATAATCATCAAGTTCATACAGCGGCCAGCCGAACGCATTTAGTAGTTCTTGCAAGAGCGGGATCTGCACTTTGAAATCCTCGGGCGCCGGCTTGCGTCCGGCTTTGTATTCAGGATAGAGTTCCAGGCGTTTCCGGATGTTGGTCTTTGGTTTGTCCCAGGCTACCGCCACGTAATCCGGCTGCAAGCGCCGGATGACTTCCAGCGCCATGGTCGCGAAGCCGAACACGCCCCCGGTGGGCTTGCCCTCTTTGGTCGCGAGATTCGGCATGGCATAGTAGCCGCGGTAAAACACGCTCTTGCCGTCGATGATGGCAAACTTCTTCCTCGCTGCAGAGGCCTCGCCGTCCATACCTAACAGTATACGCTACAAGGGGTATGTCCGCGCTTCGGTGACGATGATTTCCAGAGGTACGTCGTGCGCTTCGGCCGGAATATCTTTGACCAGCCCGAGATCGAAGCAGATGCCGATTTTTCGGGCCTGCGGCTGGGTAGCCAGGAGCTTGTCGTAATATCCGCCCCCGTAACCGATACGATGCAACGTTTCCGGATCGAAGCCGAGCATCGGCACGATGATGGCATCAAATCGCGGTAATCCGTTCATGGGTTCATCTTTCGCATCAACCATATGCCACACTCCGCCGATTTTCCGCGATGAATACATTTCGGTGCCGCGAGCCTGCAAAGAAGCTATGAACCGGCCCACATCAGGCTCGCCAAGCTCCGTGATGGGCCGAAAATAGTGCACCTTGTGCAGGGCGGACCAATCGGCCGCCACGATCAGTCTTTCGCAGATGGCCTGACTCTTCGCCTGACGGTCAGCAGTCGATAGCGTCAGGCGCCGCGCCTTCAGTGCGGTGCGCAATCCTGCCTTGTCAGAGCGGCTGCTCATAGTTTGATCAAGGAGTGCATTTCCACGGTGCGTTCCACAGGCAAACGGTAGTAATCGGTAGTGCTAAGCGCGTTGCGTGACATCAACGAATATAGCGTCTTGCGCCAGCCGGCCATATTGTGCCGGCGTGTCTTCACGACCTTGGTCAGCGAGGTGAAATAAGCCGAATTGCTCGGATCAAGATCCAGCTCCGGATTGGTGTGACGAAGAGCTTCCAACGCCCGTGGGATATTCGGCCTGTCATGGAAGCCATATGACAGCGTGACATGGCTGATACCGTCATCCTTGTAGCGCAGGTTATCAAACACGGTACGCTCGTCTTCGGGGACGTGGGCCTTGTTGGTCACATCCACGGTCACCAGTACCACTTTCTTGCTCAGTTCATGCAATTCTTCGACCGTCGTATGGAGCGCCATCGGGACGCGGTCGGGATGATGGCTGATGTAAACTGCGTAGCCGGGAATACGCTCGACGCGTGGTTTGCCCGAGCGAATACGCTCCACGAAATCAGCCAACGGACCCTCCAGCAGCTGTCGTTCACCCCTGATGATATGATGCCCCTGCATCCAGGTGACGATGACCATGAAAATAGCCGCTGCCAGGGCCAGCGGTACCCAACCACCGTGATAGATTTTGGACAAGTTCGAAACGACGAACACCGCGTCGACTGATGAAAACACCGCCAGCATCAGCACAATAACCTTCCAGGACCTGTGCCAAAGCGAGCGCATCACGACCACGAACAGGATGGTGTCGATAGCCAGCGCTCCGCTGACAGCCATGCCGTAGGCACCTGCCAGCTTGACCGATGAACCGAAGGCGAACACCAGCACGCTCACAGTGATGAACAGCGCCACGTTCACAAATGGCAAATAAATCTGGCCGTACTCGCGCTCAGATGTGTAGCGTATGAACATCCTGGGCAGGAAACCGAGCTGCACGGCCTGGTGCGTTAGTGAGAATGCCCCGGCGATGACGGATTGCGAGGCGATGAGCGTGGCCAGCGTTGCTAATATGACCACCGAGAACCGGACGCTTTCCGGAAACAACAGCATGAACGGATTATCGATGGCGCCGGGATGGGCCAAGAGCAGCGCGCCCTGCCCCATATAACACAGGCTGAGTGCCGGGAAGACGGCCAGGAACCAGGCCCGCGCCACTGGCGCGCGGCCAAAATGCCCCATGTCCGCATATAATGCCTCGGCGCCGGTGATGGCAAGCACTACCGCACCCATGGCAACGAAAGCTACCACCGGATCATGCCCGATGAATCTGGCCGCGGCCACCGGCGACAAGGCCGCCAGGATATCAGGGTGCAGCCAGATCTGCCAGCCGCCGCCTAGTGCTATGACGATGAACCAGAGCAGCATGACCGGACCGAACAGCCGTCCGATGAACGCCGTCCCGTAATGCTGGACCCAGAACAGCGCCGCCAGGATGATGAAGGTTATCGGCAATATATAGGAGTGTAGTCCGGGTTCGACCACCTTCAGGCCTTCCACTGCCGATAGTACTGAGATAGCCGGCGTGATAGCGCTGTCGCCGTAGAACAGCGACATGCCGATGATACCGAGTACGATGAACTGCCACTTGTATTTCCGCGCGAGCTTGCTGCCGATGATCAGAGAGACAAGCGCCATAATACCGCCCTCGCCCCTGTTATTGGCTCGCATCACGAAGCCAATGTATTTGATCGATACTACTAACGTCACGGACCAGATGATAAGCGAGATGATGCCGTGTACGGTCAGCTGGTTGATGGCCACGTGCTGGGCTGTCGGTCCGAACACAACATGCAGTACGTACAAGGGGTTCGTACCGATGTCGCCAAAGACTACGCCGAGCGCACCGAGCGCCAGAGCCGTCAACCCTCTCTTTTTGTAAGCCACGGTTTAACTATAGCTTAAACTACTCACTTCTTACACGCTCTTGTACAATAGAGGCCATGCAGCAGAAGAAAGCCCTCGTGTTCGTCGGGATGCCGGGCGCCGGCAAAAGCGTCTGCGTCGAATATCTGAAAGAGAAAGGTCTGCCCTCCAGCTACTTCGGCGGCATCACGCTCGAGGAACTGAAGAAGCGCGGCCTCGAAGTCAACGAAGCTAACGAGCGGTTCGTGCGCGAGGACATCCGCGCCAAAGAAGGCAAAGGCGCCTACGCTCTGCGCATCATCACCCAGGTTAAGGACCAATTTGATGACGGTCATGACTGCGTGGTGGTGGACGGACTGTACAGCTGGACCGAGTACAAGATTTTCAAG
>DATNAB010000026.1:0-2715 GCA_035573115.1 Verrucomicrobiia bacterium | reverse complement strand
GCTTGTTCGTCGTCTACCGGTAGCAGGCCATCGGTTTCGTGAGAATAACGTGCGACCCAGTGGTGGAAGAAATGGCCTTCGAAGAATTCGGTCTCGAAGGTCTGGCGGCGGCTCGCCAGAGCAAGTGCTCCGTCGACCACCCGGCGGGACAAGTAGGTGATCTCTTCGATCTGGCCGTCGGTAGCCGGCATGAACTCGGCTTCGTCGCCGGGTGCGGTATCTCCAAAAGACATAGAGATACATTAAAATCTTGTATCTTTTATGTCAATGATGACCGACGTTAGTCGACAGGATGCTGGGTGAAGTAGTTGATCTCGTTGACGATGTCCAGGAGGGCCTGGGCGCGGACCTTGTCATCCTTGATCTTGTGGGCGACGTCGTAGGCTTCCTTGAGTAGTTTCTGATCATCACTGGCTTGGATCATCATCATGAGCGTGCGGAACTTGTCCTCAGGTTCGAGGTCGAGCTGGCCCATGAGCGGACTGAGCTCATGCAAGGCCTTCTGTTTGATGTCGATCAGTTCGTGGGGGACATTGGCGTCTTCTTCATGGTCACCGTGCTCGTCGCTGGCGGAGAGCAGGTGCGGAGCGGGCGGATTGAAGCTAGGGGCCGGCTTTCCGGCGGGAGCGGGACTGCCACCGGCCGGGCCGATGATGTCGCTGATCTGTTCCGGGCCGTCATCGATCGGTTCGCCGGGGTGTTGCCAAGCGCCATCGCCATCGTCGGCGACACCACCGACAGCGGTGATCTCATTGCCCGGTGCAGGGTCGGCCGGGGGATTATCGGCGGCTGCGCCGGCATCCTGATCATCGGCCGATTGGTCGGTAGCCGTTGCTACGGCGGTATCGGCCGGTTGATCCGGTGTTATTTCCGGAGCGGTAGCTGCGTCGTTATTGTCATCATCATCTTTCTTGTCGTCGTGCCCGAACATAGTCCCCCCTGAATTTCTGATGCTTACGATATACTATATACAATCCGATCCTAAAAGCACAAGAAGTTTACTCGGATGGTGTGGAGGAGATATGCTCGACGACCTGAAACTAATTCATGAACGTGACGTCCAGGATACGCTAGGGATTGCCGAGCGGCAGGGCGGACAATTACTGCATAAGTTCGAGACGGACCAGCAGCCGGTAGAGGTGGACAATATCGTCTATGCGGCCATGGGCGGTTCTGCGCTGGCGGCACTTCTGAGTCTTACCTGGCCGGGTCATGCCAAACCGTTCCAAATCTGGCGCGACTACGGTGCGCCTGCGTATGTATCATCTAAGACGTATTTCATTGCTGCGAGCTACTCCGGCAACACCGAGGAGACCGTCAGTGCCATAGAAGAAGCAGCTAAGAAGGGTGCGAAGATAGCTGTCATCGCCGGCGGCGGTAAATTGGCCGAGATCGCCCGGGAGAAGGGTTATCCGTTGGTTATCCTGCCGAAGGCCGAACAACCCCGTTACGCCGTGCTTTATAACCTCAAGGCCCTGATTACGTTGTTGGAGCGGGCGGGCTTGCTGTCTGGTGAGGGGATCGCTTCGGAGCTGGAAAAGACGGCTGTGTTCTTGCAAGAGGCGGTTAAGGACTGGGTGGCGACCGTGCCGACGGCCAAGAACCAGGCCAAACAGATCGCACAGGAAGTCATCGGCAAATCGGCGGTCGTATATGCCGGGCCTAAGCTGGGGCCGGCGGCATACAAATGGAAGATCAGCTTCAATGAGAATGCCAAACACGTGGCCTGGACCAACCAGTATCCGGAATTCAACCACAATGAGTTCATGGGTTGGACCAAGCAACCGACACAGAAGCCCTATACGGTCATTGACCTGCGCAGCAAGCTTGAACATCCGCGTATCCAGAAACGGTTCGAGGTGAGTGAACGGTTGCTGTCTGGTATGCGGCCGGCACCGATCATCGTCGAGGCCGAAGGCGACACATTGCTCGAACAATTGCTCTGGACGGTAGCACTGGGTGATTTCGTCACGCTCTATACGGCGCTGTTGAACGGTCTGAACCCAGCCCCGGTAGACTTAATAGAGAAGTTCAAGAAGAGTCTCGATGAGTGATCAACCAGATCCGCCGAAATTTGATCCCAGCGGTTTCAGCACCGCGCCGTATGTGAAACGGATCGACAAGCCCTGGGGCTACGAACTGCACTGGGTACCGGCCGAGGCTCCGTACATGGGTAAGATCCTCCACATAAAAGAGGGAGCCCGACTCAGTTTGCAGCTGCACGACGAGAAGCAGGAAAGCTGGTTCCTAATGAACGGCAAGGCGGCCGTCATCTGGGAGAACGAAGCAGGCGAGCTGATTCAGACCGAGTTGCAGGCGGGGCAGGGTTATAGCACCGCGCTGGGCCAGCGACACCGACTGGTCGGTCTGACCGATTGTGACGTGGTGGAGGTATCAACTCCGGAGTTGGGTACGACCTGGCGGCTGGAAGATGATTATGCGCGGCCGCATGAAACCCCCGAGCAGCGCGAACGGGAGCGCTCCGGCGACTGACGCCGGTATATAATGAACGCATGATGGGGAGGTGGAGGTCGCCCCGCGGCCAGTTTATTGTGGCGCTCGGCATGATGTCGCTGATAAGTCTCGGCCTGTTTGCGTATGGGGCCTGGCATGATCGCGACCTCGATGCCAGCTATCTTACCTGGAATCTCTTTCTGGCATGGTTGCCACTGTTGTTCGCTCTCAGGCTGATGAGCGTGTTGCGCCGTAAGCTAT
>DATNAB010000025.1:0-3865 GCA_035573115.1 Verrucomicrobiia bacterium | reverse complement strand
AACATGGCCACAAAGCGGTACTGTTGGTCGGCGGCGCAACCGGTCTCATCGGTGATCCGGACGGTAAGAACGAAGAACGCGGCCTGGCCGATCCCGGCGAGATCACCAAGAACACCGAAGCTATCACTGCCCAGTATCGCCGTCTGTTCGCCGGGAGCAAGTTCGAGGTCGTTAATAATAAGGACTGGCTGCACGACATGCATTATCTCGATTTCCTACGCGACATCGGCAAGCATGTACCTATGCGACAGATGTTAGCCCGCGAATTCGTGCAGACCCGCCTTGGCGAGGAAGGCAGCGGCATCAGTTACGCCGAATTCAGTTATGTGCTGATTCAGGCCTATGACTTCTTGCGCCTATATGAGGATAAAGGCGTGACACTGCAGCTCTGCGGCTCCGATCAGTGGGGCAACTCCGTGGCGGGCGTCGATCTGATCCGCCGTAAAACTGGTAAAGAGGCACATGTCTATGCTTCACCCTTGGTGGTCAACAAGGCGACCGGTCGTAAGTTCGGTAAAACTGAGGAAGGTGCCATCTGGCTGGATCCTTATAAGACCACACCAACGCAGTTCTACCAGTTCTGGATGAACGTCGATGATGAAGGGGTGGCGGATTACCTGAAGATTTACACCGAGCTTGATAAGAACACTATCGAAGACATCCTAGACAAACAGAAGAAGGATCCGGGCAGCCGTATTGCCCAACGCAGTCTGGCCCGCGAGGTGACAGAGTTAGTGCACGGGGCAGATGAAGCGAAATTGGCGGAAGCTGTGACCGAATTCCTGACCGGCCGGACACCGATCGGTAAGGCCGGCAAAGAGACCTTGGAGCGCATCCGCCGGGAGATCCCGAACGCCCGCACTTCTGAAACAGGGTCCGTTATCGAAGTGCTGGTCGCCACCGGTCTGGCGGCTTCCAATACCGAGGCGCGCCGCTTGCTCGCTGGCAATGCCGTGTCGGTGAACGGACATAAGGTCGACCGCGAAACGTTCGAAGCGGATGACTTCCAGGGCGGTCGGCTGCTGCTCAGGCGGGGCAAGGCTTTCAAGGATTCGGCGCTCGTCGAACTGACCTGAGCTTCTGCTATACTAAAAAACGATTAAAGGAATTAACAATGCCGAAAACGACCGTCAAGACCGCCGCAGCCGCTAAGAAGACCACCAAGCGCTCGCAGGCCCGCCGTACGACCGCTAAGACCGATGCCGCCAAGAAGCGGAAGGCCGACCAATACAACGACCCCAAACATAATTATCTGCATTATTGGGACGGTCGGCAGTACGAGCATCTGGCGGAGGAGATAGCCATCGGCAAGTTGCTGCGCGGCAAGCGCTTCGGTCAAGCCGTTGATGTCGGCGGCGGTTACGGGCGCCTTAGTATCCTTTTGGAAAATTACGCTGATCACGTGACGCTGGCAGAACCGAGCCGGCAGCAGCTCGACATCGCGGCCGACTTCTTGAAAGGTCACGCGGAGATCGATCGGAAACTGATGCAGGCCGATGACCTGCAATTCGAGAACGGCAGCGTCGACCTGGTGACGATGATCCGTGTCATGCACCACCTGCCCGATCCCAGTGCCGAATTCAAGGAGATCAGCCGTATCCTCAGTCCGGACGGCTATGCCATCATCGAGGTCGCTAATTACGCGCATGTCCGTAACCGCGTACGACATCTCATGCGACGCGAGCGTATGCCGGTCAAGCCGGTCGACATCCGTTCGGCGGCCAATAAACGGGCGGATGAGATACCATTCGTGAATCATAATCCATCGACGGTCGTGCGCCAGCTGGAACATGCGGGTCTTCGCGTCGAGGCCACCTTATCCGTCTCCAATCTACGCAGCGTGCGCTTGAAACAGATCATGCCCCGCGAGCTGATGCTGGGTGCCGAACGGGTATTACAACGCCCGCTGGCCAGCATATACTTCGGTCCAAGCATCTTCTTCCTCGTCCGCAAAAGCCGAGCCGCCTGAACCGAGACGTCTCGTATACTGGTAGCATGACATTGGATAGTCCGTTGACGGAGCTTTCGGGCGTGGGCGAAGCTCAGGCCCAGAAGTTTGCCATGCTCGGGGTGCGCAGTATCGGCGAGTTGATAGAGTACTACCCCCGGCGTTACGACGACTTCTCTCACGTCACACCAATGAACAAGCTACAACCAGGCAACGTGACGGTCGAGGGTGTCATCAAGCAGGCGACAGGGCGCTATGTGCGCCGCGGCATGCATATCACCGAGGCAGTGGCATCAGACGGGCGCGGCAGTGTGCGATTGATCTGGTTCAACCAGCCCTACCGTGCGGCGGCCATCAAGGGCGGACAGAAATATTTCATCTCCGGCCAATATGAACTGAGTCGCCAGCGTTTTGCCATCATGAACCCCGCTATCGAGATGGCTAGCGACCTGCCGGTTAACACGGCCCGCATCCTGGCCGTCTACCGCGAGACCAAAGGCCTGACCTCCCGCCAGATCCGCAATGCGGTGCAACGGGCGCTGGAAGTATTGGAGCAAGCGGGTGGCGTGCCGGAAACGCTGCCACCTTCCATCGTCAAGGACTACAAGTTGATGGGCCGACAGCGGGCAGTCACTGAAATCCACATGCCCTATACGGCACGGCGATTGGAGCTGGCTGAGCGGCGGCTGGGCTTCGAGGAAGTGTTCCGGCTCAGCCTGGCCAGTCTGCTCAATAAGCGCGAGAACCGCTCGGAGCATGCTCTTGTAATCCCGTTCGACGAGAAGCTGGCCCGCCAGTTCGTGGGCCAGCTGCCGTTCAAGCTGACCGATTCGCAGCGTCGGGCCATCTGGCAGATCTATCTTGACCTACAGAAGGAGGAGCCGATGAACCGGCTGGTGGAGGGCGATGTCGGCTCCGGCAAGACGGCGGTGGCGACCATGGCGGCGCTGATGCCACTGGCCCAGGAGTGGCAGGTGGCGCTGATGGCGCCAACCGAGCTGCTGGCCCGCCAACACGCTGATACCATCCATGCCTTATTAGAACCACTCGGCCGGCAAGACAGCGCCGTGCTGCTGACCGGTTCTCTAAGCGCAGCACAGAAACAGCGCGCAAGGGACGCTATTCGTGACGGCCGTGCCGGCTTTATCATCGGCACACAGGCGCTCATCCAGGAACAAGTCGATATGCATAAGCTGGCTTTGGTGGTGATCGATGAACAGCATCGTTTCGGCGTCGAACAGCGCAAGACGCTGATGGGCAAGGCCGAGCATATGCCGCACGTACTCAGCTTGACGGCCACGCCGATCCCGCGTTCGCTGGCTCTGACGCTTTACGGCGAACTCGACATATCGGTGCTTAAAGAGAAGCCAGCGGGCCGTCAGCCGGTTATTACGGAGATCGTCTCGCCGAACGCGCGAGAGAGGCTTTATAAGAAGCTTGATGCCGAACTGGAAGCCGGCCGCCAGATGTTCGTGGTCTGTCCGCTCATCAGTGATTCACCAGGTCTGGAAGGTGCCCAATCAGTCGAGAAGGTTTATGAACGGCTCAAGAAACATGATTTCAAACATCGCCGGGTCGGACTGCTACATGGCCAACTCAAGGCGGTGGACAAGCAGGCCGTGATGCGACAGTTCGTCAAAGGTGAACTGGACATTCTGGTATCGACCACGGTAATAGAAGTGGGCGTGGACGTGCCGAATGCCAGCATCATGCTGATCGAGAGTAGCGAACGCTTCGGTTTGGCGCAACTCCACCAGTTGCGCGGCAGGATCGGTCGTGGCACTGCCCAGGGCTACTGCTATCTCCTGACCAGCGACTCTAGCGCACCGAGTCGCCGCTTACGTGCCCTGGAGAGTTCACAGGATGGCTTCAAGCTGGCTGAACTTGATTTAGAGCTGCGCGGTCCGGGTGCCATCT
>DATNAB010000024.1:0-5740 GCA_035573115.1 Verrucomicrobiia bacterium | reverse complement strand
TCTGCGATGATCGGTTGTGTATCCACTCCCTCTTCGGCTCGTGCTGGCGGTTCGGCCTCTCGCACAGTTTCAGCCGGCGGCATCTCAACTATCGGGGCGGTTTCCTCAGCCGGAACCGATTCTTCCGTCCTGGCGTGATGGATACGTAACTCCTCTTCACGGTCCGGTGAGGCAGGAGCTTCCGGTACTTCAGGCAACGTTGGCTCTTCGGCCGCAACATGTTCAACCCCGGACTCCGGCGATTCTTCGGGTGCAGCCTCGGTAGGTGGCTTCGGGGTTTCGACTTCAACAGGTCTCTCCACTGCAGCCGGCGGCGTGGACACAGGTTCAACGACAGGTTCGGACTCCACGGGTTCCCTGGCGACGGATTCTGCCTCAAGGGTCGCAGGCGGCTCATCATCAGCCGCTTCCAATAGTTCGACTGGTGGTGGGGCTGGCAATTCCAACGGGGGTGCTTCGGCAGCCGGTGGCTCTTCAGGTGCAGCCTCGGTGGATGGCTTCGGAGGTAAATCATCACTCTCAAGCGTCCGGCGGCTTCTGGCCAATGCAGCCTCAAGTGGTGAGGGCTTCGCCGGTTCGTCCGATTCGATAGCTAAGATACCGAACCTCTCGGGCTTGGCCTTGGACTGGCGGGCTTCTTCCTCGGCCTCTTGCTTGCGCCGGCGTGCCTCTTCGCCTTCGGCGGCACTATCAGGAATAATCGGCGAGCCTTCTCTCATGACATCAACAGGGGTTGGCCGCCTGTCCTACATTTGCATTCATAAGAGTTTTAGTATACGATGGGAAGCGTCATTTAGCAACTTCGCTGCCCCTGTGAGGGCGGTGATATAACCCGGAGGCGGCCCCGAAATGTACATCACGACCCAACCCTTGCTGGAAGTTGCCGCCCCGGCGCGCTAACTCTTCACCCACAACAAACACCTTTCATAGCCCATCACATGTAATCCGCGCTGCGAGGAGGCAGTGCCATGAGAACCCGTAAATCCATTTCTACCATCCGTAAAACATTGCGTATCGACTGGCACTACACCAAACGGTATCTCTTCGATTTTCTCGCCGGCGCCATTGGTGCCGCCTTGGGCGTCATTTTCCAGAACATGATTCCGCCGCTGATCGTGGCGCGGGTGTTCGCCAAACTACAGTCCGCATACGTCCATCACGAAGCCTTACACTTCTCGGCTTTCCTGCCATATCTGTTATGGTTTAGCGCCGCCATGATAATCGGGGCGTTTTTCTGGCGCATACAGTCCTACTATGTGTGGCAGTTCGAGATCAAGGTCTGGCGTGATATGGCGAATGATATTTATGACCATCTGCAGTCGCAGAGCCAACGTTTTCATGCCGACCGTTTCGGCGGTGCGTTAGTCTCTCAGACCAATAAGTTCTTGAGTTCCTATGAACGGCTGATGGACGATTTCATCTGGAGCATCGTGCCAAGCCTGACCAGCATCATCGTGGCAATCGGTGTGCTATTGTTCGTTTCCTTCCAGTACGCGCTGGTCCTGATAGTCATCATCGTCATCTATCTAGTGCTTATGTCCCGGCGCATCGTCAAACAGTTGCCGTATAACACCAAGCAGGCCGAGCTCGTCAGCGAGCAGACCGCCGCACTGGCCGACGCCATTACTAATATGAGCACCATCCGGGCCTTTGCCGGCGAGCGTTATGAGTCGAAGCGTTTCGGTGGCGCCAGCGATCGTCTCTTCAAGGCTAGCCACACCCTGTCGATAGAGATTCTGAAGTCGGAAGCCCTGAGTCATTTCCAGACCAATGGTTTCCAGATCATTGCGCTACTGGCCGGTCTGATCGCGGTCACCGGCTACCACACGAACGCCAGCATCCTCTATCTGGCCATCAGCTATACCCAGAACATCACCAACCAGTTGTGGCAGTTCAGCCGGTTGATTCGTAATATCAACCGCAGCCTGGGTGACGCTGTCGAGATGACAGAGATTCTCAACCTCGAGCCTGAGATCAAGGATCCGGATGAGCCGCAGAAAGCGCGCATCAAGCGCGGTGAGGTGCGGTTTGACAAGGTCGCTTTTTCGTACCCAGAGAATACCGAGGAGGCATTGTTCACGGACTTAAGCTTCAAGATCAAGCCGGGCGAGAAGGTGGGCCTGGTCGGACCGAGCGGCGGTGGCAAGACTACTGTCACCCGCCTGTTGCTCAGGTTCATGGATATCGCCAGCGGTGAAATCAGCATTGACAGCCAGGATATCGCTGCCATCCGTCAGGCGGATCTGCGCCAGCATATCGCCTATGTGCCGCAGGAACCGATTCTCTTCCACCGTAGCCTGATGGAGAATATTCGTTACGGACGGCCCGGAGCCAGCGACAAAGAAGTCATCGCCGTGGCCAAGATGGCGCACGCCCATGAGTTCATCGAGAGCTTGCCCGACGGGTATGATACTTTGGTCGGCGAGCGTGGCGTCAAGCTGAGCGGCGGTCAGCGCCAACGTGTAGCCATCGCCCGCGCCATGCTGAAGAATGCGCCTATCCTGGTATTGGATGAGGCGACGTCAGCACTCGACTCCGAAAGTGAAGTACTAATACAGGACGCGCTCTGGAAACTGATGGAAGGCCGCACCGCCATCGTCATCGCGCACCGCCTCAGCACGATCCAGCGCATGGACCGCATCATCGTCATGGAAGAGGGTCGGATCCTCGAAGAGGGTTCTCATAAACAGCTGCTGCGTAAAGACGGCACCTATGCTCGGCTGTGGGCTCACCAATCCGGCGGCTTCCTCGAGAACGAGTAGCCCCCCGTTAGGCCTCTTCGGCTTTTTTGTCTTCTTTGGCTGCTTCGACAGATGAGGGTTTCGGTTCGTCCTGACCCTTGCCGCCAGGCTTGTCTTCACCCTGCTGGCCCTGTTCGGACTCACCTTCACCGGCAGCCTCGCCGGCTTCTTCACCTTCGGTCTCGCCTTCTTCGCCTTCGACTTCTTCCTCTTCGGCACCGGCGGCAGCCTCGTTGGCAGCAGCCAACGCACTCGGTTCATACACGGTAGCAATGGCATGATTCAGATCGGTTTCGATTTCCACGCCTTCTGGCACAGTGAGGTCGGCCACGGTCACGTGGTCACCGATTTCCACCAGTTTCTCAGCGTCATATTCGAAGAATTCCGGCAGCTTGGTCGGAATGGCTTTGACCTGCACGGTTTCCAGCTGGCTGAGCACGATGAGGCCATTTCGTTCTGCCGGGCTGGAATCATTATCTTCGCCATAACGCGGCCGGACAGGGATCTCGGCATCGACCTTCTGGTTCTTGTCGACGGCATTGAATACTAGGTGTACGAGCTGATGTTTGCGCGGATCGAATTCGGCATCCTTGATAAGCGCTACGAAACTCTGGTCGCCAGTCTTAAGCTCGACTGGGTGATGTTTGCCGGCCTGGCGCCAAACTTTCAGCATCGTCATACCGTTGCCCTGCACATGTAGCGAGGGTTTGCCGTGATCGTGGATAACGGCCGGTATCTGTCCTTCGGCACGCAGATGCTTGACGGCCTTACCCGTGACTGTGCGCTCCTGCAGTTCCAGCGTGATTGAATCCTTAGGCATAGTGCGGGCTATTATAACAGATAAAACTGGACGTGCGAAGCAAAAGCGATTAGGCTAAGGCGTATGCCAAGCGTATCCGACATCATCCAAAGCGGTGGTCTGCTACTCATAGCTGCCATCATTTTCGCTGAGTCGGGTATGTTCGTGGGTTTCTTCTTCCCTGGCGACACCTTGCTCTTAAGCGCCGGGGTGTTTGCCGCCCAAGGCAAGCTGTCTCTGCCGCTCGTCATCATCGTCGTGGCCCTGGCTGCTATCGCCGGTGACAACACTGGTTACCACATCGGCAAACGCTACGGACGGCGGCTCTTTCGCAAACCTGACGGCCTGATCTTCCGCCAGGAGTATATCCAGCGGGCCGAGGCGTTTTATGAACGGTTCGGCAGTCGCACTATGCTCATCGCCCACTTCGTGCCGATCGTCCGCACATTCGTACCGCCGGTCGCTGGCGTGGCCCGGATGGATTATCCGAAATTCGCCTTGTTTGATGCCATCGGTGATACGGCTTGGGCGGTGAGCGTCACCCTGATCGGCTATTGGTTCGGCACTAAGATCCCGAACATTGACCACTACATCCTGTTGGCCGTGGCAGCCGTGGTGATAATCACGCTCGGACCGACCTTTTACCACATCTTCAAAGCCCTGCGCGAGAAAAAACGCTCCAAGAACGTCAAAAAGGACCGTTAGGCTTTAGAGGCTGGTTGTCCGTCTTGCACTTCTTCGGAAAGCGCCGCAGAGGCTTCGGCCCGGTTTAGCAGATCATGCAGAAGTGGAACTGCCCGGCTTTTACGGATCCGCCTGAAATCCTGTACCGATTCCCGTCCGGAGTTGACCAGCCGTGGCACGCTGTCCGGATTCAGGACGGAAGCGACGACTGCCACCGCCGTCTCGCCGGTAGCCGTGGCAAGCAATGCTTTCCGATATTGTAATGATTGTGTGTGGGCACCACTGCCTTCTTCTCGCCTACCTTGTGCGGTATCAAGCCGGCTAGCCACAGTAAGGACCAGGTCGGCATTTTCGTCACCTTTGGCAGCATCTTCCAGACTGCGGGCCAAGCTGCCCGCTTCGCGGACCCCGTCAGCCTCTAAGCTGCCGAGGATGTCCAGTTCGGCCAGACGGACAATGCCTTGCACCTGGACTGCACTCAAATCCTGCACCGCCTTTCCTTCGGCCGCGAGTGCATCACCGATACGCTGTTGCAGCGCACTGAACCGGTCCGGTTCCGTCACCGGAGTGGCACTAGGGTCGACGTTTTGGTGTTGGTTCGCCATGATATGTACTATACCACAGTTGATAGATTTTTGCAATATTGAGGGCTACAGGAGGGGCTTCAAGTACTGGCCGGTGTAGCTCTGCTTGACCTTGGCTACCTGCTCCGGCGTACCTTCGGCGATGACCTGGCCGCCGGCGCTGCCGCCTTCTGGACCCATGTCGATCAGCCAGTCGGCATTCTTGATGACATCGAGGTTATGCTCGATGACCACCATGCTATTGCCGTTTTCAACCAGTGCATGCAGCATATGGAGCAGTTTGTCGACGTCAGCCATGTGCAGGCCGGTGGTCGGCTCGTCCAGGATGTACAGCGTACGACCGGTGGGCCGGCGAGAAAGTTCGGAGCTGAGCTTGATGCGTTGGGCCTCGCCGCCGCTCAAGGTGGTGGCCGATTGGCCAAGCGTGATGTAGCCGATGCCCACGTCGACAAGCGTCTGCAGCTTGCGGGCGATGGCCGGGATATTACCGAAGAACTCCAGGGCCTGGTCGCAGGTCATAGCCAGTACGTCGGCGATGGTCTTCCCTTTGTAGTGGATTTCCAGTGCTTCGCGGTTGTAGCGCTGACCATTACAGACTTCGCAGGGCACATACACGTCCGGCAGGAAGTGCATCTCGATCTTGATGATACCGTCGCCGGCGCAGTTCTCGCAGCGCCCGCCTTTGACGTTGAAACTGAAGCGGCCGGCACTGTACCCGCGCAGCTTGGCCTCGGGCATGCTGGCGAACAGCTCACGGATCGGCGTGAACAGGCCGGTATAAGTGGCAGGGTTGGAGCGCGGTGTGCGGCCGATGGGGCTTTGATCGATGACAATGGCCTTGTCGAGCTGTTTGATGCCCTCGATGTCATCATGCTTGCCGGGCACGGTCGAGGCGCGGTGTAACCTGGCCTGGAGTTCCTTGGCGAGGATAT
>DATNAB010000023.1:0-5099 GCA_035573115.1 Verrucomicrobiia bacterium | reverse complement strand
CCGGAAGACTGAGACCGCCAAGTTGAAGCGGCACATGCTGGATCTGCTGCAGGCGCTTAGCCGACACCGCGAAATGAAACTCTTAGTCGTGACCGCTGTCCTAATCGGCATCGAATACAACTATATGATGGAGGTTGACCCGCTATGGCCGATCGCGCTCGGTCTTGCCACCATGTGGTACGGTCCGTTGAACGCCTTCCTGCTTTCCAGCCAAGGTCTGGCCGCTCCACTGGCCAAGCGCATGGCTGTCTCGGCCAAATGGATGCGGGCAGTGGCTGCCGCGTTCCTCTTGGCAGCAGCAGGATTATTGGTGCGGCATATTTTTGTCATTATTCTTAGTCAATTTATCCTTCTGGCCGGCGCTATATGTTTGATGGTGGTTCTGAGTGGCAAGATCCAGGACGAGCTGCCCTCCTCGCAGCGTTCAGGTGTAGAATCGGTAATCAGCACCTTGGCCACGCTAGCCTTCATCGTCAGCTTATTGGTCTTCACAGCCATCTCGAGACATCACTCCGTATTCGTTGGGGCGTGGCTGGTCGTAGTGACGACCCTCTTGGGCACCTGTGGTGTCATGATGATTTCGAGGAATCACAAGCGGCTATCCGAAGCCACAGCCGGCATGATACCGGACCAACCAAACTTGTGATCAGCTCCTAGAATCCGTAGCCAGCGCTCGTGAACGTGTGTAGAAAAGCCATGGCCAACAGGATATTGGCAATGTAAACCAGCGTGATAGTAGCGGCGCTCAGGCCGACCACGCTCAAAGGGCTCACTTTGCCGTCCCTACGGTACGAGGAGATGCCGAAGAATATGGCAGCCAGTGCCAGAACGGCGCTGACGATGGTCGTCACCCAGATATTTTTGATCAGATAGGTTATCAGCAAGTAGCTCGTGGCCGAAGCGACACCGCAGATGAGGACTTTGGCCTCGGAAAAGCTCGAGGATGCTTGGTCATACCTGTCGTCGGCACTCGGTACGCCGGAGGGCATGGATGGGGCTGTAAAAACAGGAGTGCCAGGCGGAAGGGTACTCCTATCAATGACGTTGGTATTACCAATGTAAGTAGGGCCGTCCGGCACAGAGGTGGGTGCGCTGCCTGGCGGTATTGATGGAGGCGTGACTGATTGCGGTGGTTGTGGGTCCATCTTTATCTCTTCTGCTATCTTAGCACCACTATACAGCAAAACGGGGTCCGCAGTTCATCCGTGAAGTGAGACGGTGATGAGCCCCGGCTTGCTGCGACCGACGCTTATTCGGCATAATAGGCAGCATGGCTTAATGGGCGCGCGTAGCTCAGCTGGATAGAGCGTTGGTTTCCGGTACCAAAGGTCGGGGGTTCGAATCCCTTCGCGCGTACCAATTATGAATTCGGAGGGTGGGCTTATCCTATCCTGGGGTCACGGTTATGGATAATCAACAGCAGCGGGTACCTGCAGGTACCGCTCCCAGCTCGGCGGGATCGCCATAAGGCAGAGCCGAACAGAAGACAGATTTCGGGTCGGATCCATACTGGCAGGTGTTTGATTATACGCATCGCAGATGCTCGCTGGTCTGCCATTGTCATATCATTCCTAAGGAACGGCATGGCGGCTATCGGTGCTATGATTGAGGCAGCATGAATACGGCCGTCGAGATCAGAAACGTCAGCGTGGTGCTCGGCGGCAGCTTTACCGCGCTGCATGACATCGACGTCGAACTGCCCGCCGGCAAGATCACCGGCTTCATCGGGCCATCAGGCGCCGGTAAGACCACCTTGGTCCGCAGCATCGTCGGACGTCAGCGTATCGCTGCTGGCAGCATTTCCGTCTTCGGTGAACCGGCCGGCTCAGTGGCACTGCGGCCGCAGTTAGGCTATATGACACAGGAGACCGCCATCTATACGGACCTGACCGTGCGGCAGAACCTGCGGTATTTCGCCACCATGTCCGGGGCACGCTCTGGCGAAGCCAAACGCTTAGTCATGAAAACTCTGAAGGATGTCGACATGACGGGCCATGCCGATCAGCTTTGCAGCAAACTGTCCGGCGGGCAGAAACAACGGGTATCACTGGCGATCGCCCTCATCGGTCATCCCCGCTTGCTGGTGCTGGATGAACCGACCGTCGGCCTGGACCCGGTGCTGCGGGAACAGATCTGGAAGTTGTTCCGCAAGTTGACCGACGCCGGCGCGACCATCATCATTACCAGCCATGTCATGGACGAAGCCGGACGCTGCGACGACTTGCTGCTGATCCGCAACGGCCAGATCCTGGCACATGATTCGCCGGTTGCGTTCTGTGCACGCACTAAATCCGAGACCGTCGAACAGGGTTTCTTGAAACTGGTGGAACAGTCATGAGTCCACGCCGCACCTTGGCCACGGCGAAACGAGTGCTCGAGCAGCTCCGTCATGACCCACGCACGCTGGCACTCATATTGTTCGTTCCGGTCATCTTATTGACGGTATTGAAGTACGCCTTCCAGAATGATCCGTTGACCTTCAACGCGTTCGCACCGATGATCCTCGGCATCTTTCCGCTCGTGATTATGTTCATCGTGACATCGATCGCGACCCTACGCGAACGTACGGCCGGCACGCTGGACCGACTCATGACCATGCCGATTTCCAAACTGGATTTCATCTTCGGCTACGCCCTAGCCTTCGCACTGCTGGCAATCATTCAGGCAAGTCTGGCGAGCTTCGTGGTGCTCGGTCTGCTCGGTGTATCTGTGGCCGGTAGCATGGCAATGGTTGTCTTGAGCGCCGTGCTGGCGGCAGTGCTTGGTATGGCACTCGGTCTATTCCTAAGCGCTTTCGCGACCAGCGAGTTCCAAGCCGTGCAATTCATGCCAGCCTTCATCTTCCCGCAACTGCTGACCTGCGGCCTGTTCGTGCCACGGGAGCAGATGGCCCGACCACTGCAATGGTTTGCCGATATTATGCCACTAACTTACAGCGTCGATGCCATGAAGCAGATCGTCACCCACCCCACCTGGACGTCGCAGTTCAGTCGTGACCTATTTGTAGTGGCTGGCTTCGCCATAGCTGCGCTCATACTTGGCTCGGTGACTATTCGGCGTCGGGAGTAGGTGGATCGTAGTAACTCCGCAGGTATTTTGAACCTTTTAAGCTGTCCTTGCTGACGGGCTTGGCGCTGGCAGTGATTTGGTCTTGTATCTGGAGCAGACTGTCCGGCGGTACCTGGGCGGGCTTACCGCCGCAGGTGCAGACCGTGAGGCTGGTTATGACCAGGCTGTTACCGACGACCTGGTATTCGAAGCGCTGATAGTCCTGGTATTCGTCACGGACTACGGCCACATACCGGTCAGTGCCCGGTACTTTGGTGCATGGGACATATGCCAAACTGTCGCCGAATGACGGGCCACAGGTGCCCATCACCACGAAATCGGCCAGATTACCGGAGAACCAGTCGATACCCACGCCAGGTTGACCACTCTTCTCTTTTTTATAGTAGCCGGTAACCACGAGCTTGGGATGGTTGACGTCAGGCCCGTCGATGGTGACGTGCTTATTGTCGAAGCTCCAGCCAGGCGGTACGTAGGTAGCCAGTGCCGGTGTGAAATTCAATTTCAGATAAGACGCCGCATCAGCCCGGTCGGTAGCGTTCTTGTCCGCCACGCGCGAGGCGGCAGCCCGTTTGGCCCGCTGGCTGTTGCTGGCAAGATAGCTGATGGCGCTGGAACGGGACTTGGGCTGGAAACTACGCAGATAGTCCAGGTCGCCACCGCGGACATACACGAAAGTGCCATCTAGCTTCACGTAATAATCCACGGTCTCGGAAGGCAGTGCCCAGGCAATCTTGTATACGGTATTCCCTCTGAAAGTCCCAGCTTTCTCGCAATCGGAAGGCGACACCGGTTCGATGTGGGAGATGTTCGGGCAATCCGAAGCCTTCAGAGCACTCGTGCCGGCTTTGAATTCATATATGTTGATGCTGGGTTGATCCACCTTGAACTCGAACGAAGGAGTCAGGTAGCCTACGGAGCTGGTATAGTGGACTGCTTTACCGTATTCAGTGCCGACGGTCTCGGCTTTGACGGGCAGGAATTCGAGCGTGTCATACGTCGAGGTATAGCCCGAGTTGTCCGGCAACCAGACCGTTCCTGGTAGTCTAGCGTTTTCGATGAATATCCAGATCAGTACAATGCCCAAGCCGGTTACCACGAGGACATAGGCTGCATATATATAGAATGGGTGATTGTGCAGGAAACGGCTGATCCGATGCATGGCTCCAGCATACCACTCTGCCGGCATCACTTGTGCAGAACCAGGCTTTGAACTATAATCACCTCTGTTCTTGTCGCGGCGCGCGGTGGCTGTAGCTCAGTTGGTTAGAGCGTCGGGTTGTGGTCCCGAAGGCCGCGGGTTCGAATCCCGTCAGTCACCCTTGCTGTGCGAGCTCGCGAACACGCGATCTCGTCGCCGAAACGTCGACGTGCGCGACCAACTGCTGGACCGGTCCCGTGATCGATGCGCGCAGCGTCCCGTCGGGCTCGACCTGTAAACGTTTGCTTTCGGTTCGCTCAACGTTCTCGCCGATGCCAATGAGCACTGCCGCCGGGTCGTGCAGCACGAACGGGACCGAGCCGTGCAGCTCGCGCCATGAACGCAGCTGAGCGCCGAGGAACGGAATCGTGCCGACGAGCAGCTCCTCGTCGCGTTCATGCACGTGCAGGCGCGCGGTCGCGTTCAGCGGCAGCACGATCATCTCCCCCACGGTTGCCAGCAGCCGGGCCGCCGACGCGGGGTCGCGCCCGATGTTGTGCTCGATCTGATGCCATTGGTCGCGGTGCTGCACGCGCCCGAGGACGCCTCCCATCAACACGACGCGCCGCGGCAGCACCCCTGCGTCGGCGAGGGTCGCCACGTTGGTCCACGGACCGATGCCGACGAGCACGTCGACGGTTGCGAGCTTCTCGGGTGGTGGCGCGCCGGCGACGACGTCGACGCCGGGAAGTAGCGAACGCACGATGTCGGCCCGGGCCGCCACGTCGCCGTCGACCGTGCTGACGCCCACGAGCTCGGCGTCGTCGGACTTGTGCGCGCACCACAGCGCCACGGTGTCGTCGGGGTCGTCGCCGATGTCGGTGTCGATCCA
>DATNAB010000022.1:0-3487 GCA_035573115.1 Verrucomicrobiia bacterium | reverse complement strand
ATTGTTCGGGTGAAACGCCCTCCCGTACCCCGTTGTTGTAGTAGATGAACACGTAATTTTTCATTTCCTGGCTCCTTTCGCCCCTCCCGGGGCCGTTAGTTGTAACATGCCGCGCATTTCACACGCGCAGTTCATGTCCTGTCCTCCATGCCGGCGATGTAATTCTCCAGCGTCTCCTCATCGTTGCCCCAATCGGTGCGGTACTGCATGATCCAATCCTGAGCAACCTTGAGGCATTTTCGGTTAAGCGCCACGAAATTTGTTCGCCCGACCTTGCGACGCCGGATCAGTCCAGCCTCTTCGAGCGTACGGATGTGCTTATGCATGGCCGGCAGCGATAGATCATACTCCTCCGCCAACTGGCTGACCGTGGCCGGCCGGTACGACAGCGTGTCGATCATGCCCCGCCGCTTGGCATGGCCAAGAGCATCGAAGATATGGTCCAAATGGGGTGAATCGATAGCTGTAGACATTTTTAAAACTTAACCTACTAGTTAAGTTTAGAGATCCCAAGAGCTGTTGTCAACGATATTTATTCAGACGGATCAGATTCCGGCACCGGCGGATAAATCTGCGTAACGGTAACGTCGCTGAACTCCGTACTGACGAAAGCACCAGGGTTCGTCACCGGATTGCGGGCCAGATACTTGGGAAAGCCGTTCATAGTCGCGACCGATATGACATCGACCAAATTGTAACCCTGGTAGGGTGCCGCCGGCGGGTCTGTGCGATGGATGCGATGTACCCTGATCTCTATCTCTTCGACTGCGTTCAGCAAGCGGCCGGCAACCGATTCATATATTTCAGGATCTGGGGTGGTGGTGCCGCCGAAGCGGCCCCCGCGCGTAGGAGTTGAAAGCTCACCTTCCCTGAAATGGTACAAGGTCCGGCCGGCGATCCTGTCGGCCATCCGGCGTCGCTTCTCGTCGGTGCGTGCTTCGGGGTATGCTTGTCTAAATAAAGTAGTGAGCGCTACTTCCATGATTGCAATACCGTATCAGGATTTATGCTATGCGTCAATACTGGCTCAGCCGTAGATCAACACGCCGATCACGACTGATAGATTAACGATTTCCCAGAGGATAAAGCTGACGATGATACTGCGATCCTTATGGGCGATGCCATAAAGGATCCAAGGAAACGTCACGATAAATATGAGCGACCAGGTGGCCAGCGAGACCCCTTTCGCCGAGTGGCTGCTAAAGATGGCGTAGGTCTGCGGCAGGACCGTGAACGGACCGACCACGCCGGCAACAAACGTCAGCTTGTCGAGGAATACGGTGTAGGATGTCTTCTTGTGCTTGGCATGCGCCTTGCTGTGTTCATGCTTGTGTCGCATACCCAGATAATGCATACGCTTATTGTAACGCAGCCTCGGCGGCAGGACTAAGAGCTATGCACTGAATGACGGAGCTTCGGTAGCGGCACAAGCAGACGGGTGCGCTGCTTGTACTCCTGATATGCTTTGAGTTTGCCCCAGCGAGCGTCCGCCGACTTTTCCAGTAGCGGCACGCCGCTTACGAACAATAGCACGAGGGTGATCAGCAGCGGGCTGGCCAAGCCCAGGACCTTTTCCATGCCCTGGAGCACGGTGAAAGTATATACGTAGATACTGGTCCAGACCAGTATCTCACCGAAGTAATTCGGGTGTCGTGAATAACGCCAGACGCCTTGTTTGATCCACTCGCCTTTATTTGACGCATTGCGTTTGAAGGCGAACTTCTGATAATCAGCGAGCGCTTCAATAATCAGGCCCACTGCCCACAGAATGAGACCGATATATGCTGCCACTCCCAGTCTCCCGCCTCGGTATTGCGCGATGGTCACAGGCAGCATCAGCACCCAAGCCGTCACCGCCTGGGCGAGCCAGAACTTCCCGAACCTCGTGAAACTCTCCCGCATACCGTCGAAACGCCGGTCCTTCCCCACAATCAGTACCCTGTACAGCAGGAAACCGCCTATGCGAACCGCCCAGAGTCCGACCAACAGGAAGAGCAACCAGTTGAAGGCGGCTAAATGGCCTGCGTACAGCAGAGCGATGACATCAAGCGCGAGGAAGCTAAGCGCGTACGAGATATCGGTCAGCTTATCGGATTGCAACTTAAACGCAATAAGGAAAAGCACGCCGTTTATAAGAAGCGCACCTGCCAGCGATATGAGTATGGCCGTCCCCATGCCAGCCATTATATCGCGCTGCCGCTGCCGAAGGTATGGAGTATTTGGGAGACTCCTTGAATTTATTACTCCAGCACCGTAGCCAGGGCGGAATAACGCTCAAGAACGGGGCTCGCCTCTCCCGGGGGCAAATTACGGATAAGCGGAATCTGTCGAGCGTTTTCCCGGCTGGAAACAAACGTGGACTCTATCGCACCAGCCTCTTCCTGGTCGAGCAAGGTAGTGACCGCTAACACATCAAGCCAGTCCCCTACACGCACCGCCGCCTCGATTACTTCCGCCTTAACGTCGCCGCCTTGCCTATCTTCAGCATCGCCGTATATTTCGAGTATCCTTCTATTCCTATCCCGCGCGCCTATGTCCGCGATAACAGGGATAAATATGCTTTGGCCACCGACTGCGGTCGCTGCGAGCGGTGACGTGATGGCAGCGCGTTTCTCTTTCCCGTCACCTGCCCAGAAAAGGCTTGAATAAGAAACGATGACGACATCGAATCGTTCATCACCTACAGCAGCTGGGAGGTCATACCCTGACCCTTGAACAGCACGTATATTCTTTCCTTCTTTGACATGGTTTAACACTTCCGGATCGCTATCAAGTGCGGTAACCTGTGTCTTTTTTAGGCGCGACAGCTCATTGCTGAGCATACCCACACCGCACCCGACATCCAGAATCGTCTTGCCGATGAACTGAGCTTCAAATTCGCTCATGTTCATGTTGAGCTCAAGAGCGATCTGGCGTTTACCTCTGTTAAGTTGGTGAGCATAGGCTTTGTCCCGCAATTGCATCTGTTGATACAAGGCATAGTCTTCGGCGGTAGGCTCACCAAAAGTGGGAAGGCTTTCCAGCCTCTCCACCTGATCAATAATAAGGTCGTACGTCTCCTCTGGGGACAAGGTTCTCGGCATAAATAAAATATTACAATAAAAACAGTAATTTGTCCATGGTTTAGCTTCTGGCGGAACGGGTCAGGAATTATTCCAATGTACCGCTAGTCTCTGCGACAAACAGGCCAAAGACTTCATTGCCGAAATCCGTCGGTACATAAAGATGCCTCGGTAGCCTTCTATGCTGCGCAGCCTCATGGACGTCTTCATACGTGCTGGTCGTGAGCCCGTAGCGCCTTTCAAATCTGACAAGCCGGGGCCACACTGCCCCCTCTTCCATGCCTGTTGCACCGGCGATTTCAGCGCCATGAAAACTCCCACGTTCAGCTAGGACGTGAGAAGCAGCCTGCATGATCAGTGCTTCTTCAAGGCTGATCGTACGCTGCTTGCCTCTTCGTTCCGTAAGTAAAACGGCTGCTTCGTCT
>DATNAB010000021.1:0-2741 GCA_035573115.1 Verrucomicrobiia bacterium | reverse complement strand
TACAGCAAGCTTAAACCTACCAACAGGGGTACGTCGATCACGACGTCGCTGAGCTTGGTGCTATGACGGGCGGCCAGCTGCTCAAGCAGCGTCAGAGCCAAAATATACAGCCCGTTGGCTGCCACTAAGAAGCTCAGGAACTGGACGGCGAAATGGCGGTGTATCCGTAACTGCCGCCTAAAAAGAGCCACGAAATCCATCTATGTATTGTACTAAACGGCCCACCCGACGGTAACCGCTATAGGGGCACCTATTTGCGTAAAAATCACATTATTATTGTGCTTGCGTGGGACGGCGGCGCTCCACTACAATAAAGTGAAGTCATAAAGGAGTTCCAAGCGGTGGCTGTTTATAGCAATATACAGATCCGGTCGGCGTTAGATGAAGGACACATCATCTGCCATCCGTTCAACCCGAAGCATGTCAGTCACGCCAGCTTGGACGTGACGCTGGGGTATAACTACTACCGTATCGAGCGCATGAATGAGCGGACCATCTACAACCCGTTCGACCGTGAGGATGTGGAACGCTACTTCGATGGGCCGTACAAAGCGATGCCGCATGGCGAGTGGTGCAAGCTGAACGGTTTCAAACCCCTCGCGAACATCCCTCTGGACCATCCAGTCATCAGCCTGAAGCCCCGTGAGCGTATCCTCGCTCATACCCACGAATTTTTCGGCATCAAGCCACCAGGCGCTTACGAGGTGAAATCCCGTTCTAGCTGGGGGCGCAACGGCGTGGCTGTCTGCTTCGACGCGGGCTGGGTCGATCCGGGCTACATCAACCGCCTGACGCTCGAGATCTATAACTTGAACGAGCGCGAGACTGTGCTGTTGCCGGTCGGAGAACGCATCGCACAGGCAGTATTCTACGAAACCGGTCCGGTCGAGGGAAATTACGGTCTTGGTCGCGACGAGGGCTTCAGCGGCAAATACCAGCAAGGGGATGATGTTGATGCGCTCATGAAGGTCTGGTCGCCCGATATGATGGTACCAAAAGCCTACAAGGACCGCCGCGAACTACCACGTAAGCTAGAGGGGCTGTCTTATGACTAAGGGCAAATACATCGTCATCGAAGGGCCGGAAGGTGTCGGCAAGACCACCCAGCTCGAAGAGCTGGCGCGGCGACTGCAGTCGGCCGGTCTGCCGGTGCGCGCGCTTCGCGAGCCGGACAGCCAGAGCGATCTGACCGCCCGCGCTATCCGCCAGCTTACCCAGGACCCGCGCTATCCTATGAATACCCGCACCGAGGTGCTGCTGTATAACGCTGCTCGTGCCCAGAGTTTGCAGATCATCCGCAAGAGCGTGGAACAGGGCGTCATCTGTCTGGTCGACCGTAATTATCTGACTACGCTAGCTATCCAGTATTACGGCCGGGGCGACGTGCCGGATTATCAGACCATCAATAGCATCATCAACTTCGCCGTCGGTGGCATCGAGCCTGACCTTTGCATCGTATTGGACGCACCAGTGCAGACACTGCGTGAACGTCTCACCGACCGTTATCAGGCCGAACGGTTCGATAACCTCAGCGATGCTTTCCTGGAGCGCGTTCGGGCAGGTTATCTCTGGGAAGCGCACCAGCGTAAGCTGCCGGTCATCTTCGCGAGCGAGGCGGTCGAGACAGTAGCGGAGAATATCTGGAAGTTGGTTTCCAAAGAGCTAGCGGTTCGTGATTCCAGCAAGGCAGCCGGTGTCTCCGCTCCGACATCCGTCAAAGAGATCATCGAGCAGAAAACAGCGCCTGAACCCGAGGTAGCCGACCCGACCGGTGAGGCCCAGGCCGCGGATGAACCACTGCTCCTTAAACCGAAGGGCGGCAACCCCGAGATCACCGAGGCCGGCCGTGCCTATCTAGCCGAGACCGTCACCGATACTGAAGCTGATGTCTATGGTTTCAGCGAGAAACTCAGCCCCGTGACTATCTCAGCCGCCATGGCCCGCCTCAGCCGCCGCGGTGACGATATGCGCATCACTATCCTCGACGAGTTTGCCGGCAAAATTGATAAGGACGCCCAGCTTTTAAAGCGAGTCATCACGGCTTTCGGCGACGACTCCGTGCAGCAGCTCACCGGTGTACACATGGTAGTAGAGAACGCTTCGAACCTGCTGACCAAGAAACTGGAATGGGGCCGACTGGCCGCTTACCTGGAACAGTCCACCCGCTACATCTATTACGACAAGAAAGATAAGCACGGCAAATACCGCTACCACACCCCTGAGCATCTCAAACCAGAGGTTAAAGAACAGTACAACGAGGCCATGGATACCATCTTCGACCTCTATTCCAATATGGTGCGGCACTTGACCGATCACGTCCGGTCCAACTCGAGCGTACCGGAGAAGGAACGAGACGGTGCCTGGAAGGGTGCTACGCGTGCCCAGGCCTGCGATGCCGCTCGTGCCGCACTGCCGGTCGCCGTTAAGTCCACGGTGGGCATCTTCGCATCTGGCCAGGCATTGGAGAGCCTCATTATGCATCTGTTAAGCGACGAATTGCCTGAAGCCCGCTCTACTGGCCAGGCGTTGCTGGAACAGGGGCGCAAGACCATCCCCATGTTCCTGGAACGGGCCGATAAGCCTGAGCGCGGCGGGGCTGCTATCGCCTACCGAGCAAACACTGTCAAACAGGTCAGAAGTTTGGCCAAAAAATACTTGCCTGATAAGCATGCCGAAAGTGCCACTGAGCCTGTCACCTTAGTGGATTACTGGCCGAAGAATGAGCTGCTGCTGGTGCCGGA
>DATNAB010000020.1:0-2815 GCA_035573115.1 Verrucomicrobiia bacterium | reverse complement strand
TGAACACAACATCTTCAGTCGGGTGGGCAAGGTCAGTGGCACCTTGGGCGGCGAGCTGACACTAAAAGAGCATTATGCCTACCCGATCGCTACCTATCAGGACCTCAAACGCGACGCCATGCAGGCGTTGCTCAACTCGCTATCCAACCTCGAGAAGGAGGACGGGGCTGGCATCCAAATCCTGCTCAGGCCTGCCAATCCCTCCTGGCGTAAGACGGCCTCTGATCTCGCGGCCCGCAAGCGCAAAGGACACCACGGGCTGGCCTTCGGTAGCCTGGCCAAGGATGTGGCTACGGCCTTTGTCAAACCACCGGACCATGACGGTGACGGTGGCGAGTCTAAGAAGCCGGAGTTGTCGAACATGGAGCAATCGGTGTTGGACGCCATTGATGAAAAGACCCGCCACCCCGGTTACGAGATAATGATCCGGGTGGTCGTGTCATCAAACATCAGCCAGCGGGCCGATGCCATCCTTAAGAACATCGTCTCGAGCTTCCATCTGTATGACGCGCCGGGCCGGAACGGCTTCAAATATACGGCCGCCAAGGATATCAACGAGTTGGTGACTTCTTATATTATGCGGTTCTTTCCGCAGCATGAGGATAAGAGCATCCTGAACTCGATCGAGCTGGCCTCGCTGTTCCATTTCCCGGACCAGCGCAACATCCCGACGTCGCAGCTGGGTAGGCAAGAATCGAAGCAGGTCGATGGCCCGCGAAACATGCCGGACACCGGATTATTACTCGGCTATAACGTTTTCCGCGGATCACGAAAACCGATCCGTCTGGGCCTCGGTGACCGGCAGCGCCACATGTACGTGGTCGGACAGACTGGTGTAGGTAAGTCAACATTCTTGGAGAACCTGGCGTTGCAGGACATGCTGAGCGGCAACGGTTTCGCTTTCGTCGACCCGCACGGCGACACGGCCGAGCGGTTACTGGCGATGGTACCGAAGGAGCGCACCGAGGATGTAATTTACTTCTCACCTGCAGAGATGGAATACCCGATGGGACTGAATTTATTCGAATTTACAACACCCGATCAGAAGGACTTCCTTATCCAGGAAGCGCTGAACATGTTGTACAAATTATACGATCCGCAACATCAGGGGATCATGGGACCGCGTTACGAGCATCTTTTCCGCAATGCAGCGTTGACCATCATGGCCGATCCGCAGGGAGGTACTTTCGTCGACATCCCCAAGCTGTTCCGCGACCCAGCCTTTGTCAAACAGAAGCTACAATACGTGACCGACATGAACGTGCTGGAATTCTGGCAGAAAGAGATGCCGGCTTCACAACGTTCCAACGAGTTCGGTGAGGTGACGAGCTGGTTCGTCAGTAAGTTCGGCGCGTTCCTTTCGAACGAAATGATGCGCAATATCATCGGGCAGACCAAGAGCGCTTTCAACCTGCGCGACGTAATGGATAACAAAAAGATACTGCTCGTGAATCTGAGCAAAGGCCGCACCGGCGAACTGAACTCAAAATTGTTAGGTATGGTGTTTGTGATGAAATTCCAGGCCGCCGCCATGAGCCGATCCGACATGCCGGAAAAGGATCGTGTCGACTTCAGCCTGTACGTGGATGAGTTCCAGAACTTCTCGACGGACAGTTTCGCGACCATCATGTCCGAGGCCCGGAAATACCACTTGAACCTGATCGTAGCTAACCAGTTCACCACTCAGCTGACGCAGGAAATCCGTGATGCCGTCTTCGGCAACATGGGTACCATCGTAGCGTTCCGCATAGGTCAGAATGACGTCGAAGCCTTGAGCCAGTACTTCCAGCCGACCTTCGACGGCGATGATCTACTCCGGGTGCCGAACTATAATGCCATCGTGCGGACACTGGTGGGTGGCGTGCCGACCCAGTCGTTCAGCATGGTCACGCTGCCACCCCTAGGGTCGCCAAATCCGCGTCTGTTCGCAGCCTTGAAACAGCTGTCAGCTGCCAAATACGGCCGCCCCAAGGACGATATCGAGAAGGAGATCAATGAACGAATGAAGACTATCGCTCCGGCGGGCGGCGCGGGTACTTCACCGCTTAGCGCTGGGCCTGGCGGAGGTTATGGAGCTCGGTCCGGAGCAGCAAGTTTGCCGCCACGCTCGGCAGGTGCGGCTCCGGCCGGCACCCAGCGGCCCGCCGTCGGGCAACGCTCTTTTCTGGACGAGTGGCTCGATAAGCGGCGGACTGGTGTGAACAGCAGCGTCCGGCCGACGCCGCGGCCCGCCGCCAACCAGCCAGCCTTCGGTGCCCAGTCGGCACCACCTGCCCAACCGGCGAAGACACCCTTCACGACTACTCCGCCGCCTGCGACTTCGTCGGGTCCGAACCGGCGCAACATTTCCAGCCAGGCTGTCGAGCAGGGCGAGGTGCAGAAGATCGCCGCCGAACTCAAGCAGGAATTGGACGGAGGGAACGGTGATTCTAAGCCTTCCAAACCGAAGGCAGTCGCCAAAAAGCCGACGCCGAAACCAAAAGCACAGCCTAAGAAGACTGAGGATACCATCAACATGGAAGCCGGCCAGGACGACACCATTTTCATAGACCGCGAAGGCACGTTCCATGCGGCGGATGAGGTCCGCAAAAAGGGCAAATAAAGCGGCGGTAGACCCCTCGCGGATGATCTTGCCGCAAGGGGCGGTATCGGCTATACTAGAAGTAGTGGGAAATATCCTGAACTAATACAGAGAGGTATAGACATTGGCTGAGGGTAAGGCTAAAAAAGGCGGGTATTCTGCTGAGCAGATTACCGTGCTTGAGGGTTTGGAGCCGGTCCGCAAGCGGCCGGGCATGTACATCGGTGGTACGGG
>DATNAB010000019.1:0-2004 GCA_035573115.1 Verrucomicrobiia bacterium | reverse complement strand
ATGGCTTTCTTCGGTGGCTGCTTCTTAAGCAGCGCACGCAAGCGGCTGTTCTTCAATGCGAAACAGGTCTGATCATCTGACATCTGGCGCAGCACATGGATCATGCCGGATACGGCATCCGCTTCGGCGGAAACATGTGTGGCTGCAGTGGTACGTAGCTGCCTCGTCAGGCGTTCATCATCATCATGCATGCGTTCCTGCAGGACGTGATACAGCTCCTCGGGAGTAGTATCACGGGGATCAAGGCCCAAGGCCCGCAGTTTGTCCTGGGTGGCCCGGCGCACTTCGGTGGATAATCGGATATCGGTGTTGGGGTGGCCGTGGGCCGCCTCCAGCCGTTGCAGTCCCAACCGGAAAGACGGCTCACTGGCCTGCAACGATTCCGATAAGAAACGCGTCACGGGCGGGCCTCAAACTTCAGGGTGTTTGTGTCTTTCAGCATGGCTTTCCCTCTGCTTACAGGTTACCATAAGCGCCGTCGTCAAGGAAGCTATCGCAAGCGCGTCGGGTGGTAGTTCGGCGGCGCATGCTGCAGATAGTGCTCCAGCGCTTTCTCGTTCAACAGACCGGCCTGGGCACCGACCTTCTGGACCACACTCATGGAGTTGATGGGTGCCCATTTAAGCGCATCCTCGATGCTCTTGCCTTTGATAATGGCTGCCACAAAAGTCGAGGCGAACGAGTCGCCGGCCCCGGTGCGATCAACCGGAGGAGCTGGATCGGGATACAAAGGCATCTTGAAACGGTTGGTACCGTCCGAAGCATAGGCACCGTCCGGACCGTCGGTGATGACAACGATCTTCGGTCCGAGCGCGTGCAGCTTATCGAACAGGTCGTCCATGTCCTCATGATTGCCTCCACCGACCAACGCCGCCTCCTCACGGTTCAATACCAGCAACTCGCTGCGCTGATAGATGCGATGCAACCGCTTCGTGCCGGCCTTCATCTGGAAAGTGCCGGGTTGGAAGGCCATCTTGACGTCCGGATTCTCTTCCAGCCAGTCCGCTACCTGGTCGTGATACGGTATGGCGTGCTCGCTGATGGAACTGAAGTAAACCCACTTTGGAACTTCGGCCGGGTGCAGATGCGGCCAGTGGTAATCGTAATCTTCGTGCCGAATGAGGATAGTACGTTCCTCCTTGTACCACAGCACATAATGATAGTTGCTTTTTTTACCACGATTAATGCGGACCAGACTGGTGTCGACGCCTTGTTTATCGAGCGCCTTGATGATGTCGCGCCCGTGCGTGTCGGCGCCGACGTTGGTCACGAACGAGCTGTCCAGCCCGAGACGCGCGAAGGCCACGGCCGCGTTGGCGGCGTTGCCCACCGCTTCAACTACTTCCACGTGGTCGTACGGCAGCTTAGTGCCAAACTGCATAGCCAGCCATTTGCCCTGGTCGTTCTTATATGTCACCGCCTGGTCGTCGAAGAGTTTGATGAAGGCATCGGTCACCACGTCGCCGATACTGACTACATCCGGTCGCTCTGCCACAGCTTCCCACCTTTTCGTTTATGGTTATGTAATTTCAAGTGTAGCATGTTAGCGCTTGCTTGAAAGGACGTCATGGGCCATGAGACGGATATGCTTGGCATCGAGACCGAAGTGTTCCAGCAGTTCGGCCGGCGCACCTGATTCACCGAAGCGGTCCTGCATGCCGATGCGCCGGATTGGCGCGGGATGCTCCTCGCCCAGCAGCTCGGCAATGGCGCCGCCGAGGCCGCCGATGATCTGACCTTCTTCGGCCGTCACTACGGCGCCGGTCTTCTTGACACTCTTGAGGATCGTATCCTTGTCGAGTGGTTTGATAGTCGGCACGTGCACCACTTCGGCCTCGATGCCGTCCTTGAACAGCAGCTCGGCCGCCACAAGCGCCTGATAGGTCATGGTGCCAGTAGCGATCAGGCTGATGTCTGCGCCTTTGGAAAAGATATAAGCCGGCCCGATTTCAAATGGCGTCTTCGGCGTGGTGATAACCGGCGTGGCTTCGCGGGCCAGGCGCA
>DATNAB010000018.1:0-2213 GCA_035573115.1 Verrucomicrobiia bacterium | reverse complement strand
CAGCAACCAATGACTGGTCAGCCAGGCCAGTGCCGCCCCGAAGTAGCCCCACACGTAGGAGAGCATCTTAGCATACGGTTCGTCGAAAGCATCGAAGAAGTGACGGGCGGCCAGGAAGCACAACAGGCCGGTCAGGCCGGTCAGCGCGTAGACCGGCGCATCGGCCCAGGTCAGGTATAACGCGCTCAGCGCTACCAGCTGGCCGATGAAGGCTTGGATCATAACAGTCAGCGTTGTGGTGCCCGGCTTGACCGCCAGCAGCCAGATGGCATACAACACCGCCCAGACCACCTGTGGGAGCACGCTGTCATAATGGGTCATAAATAGCACTACCGACAGTCCGACCATCAGATCCACGGAGTTGGCCCGGATATTTGCTGCCCAGAAGCGCGGTCGCACGGCGAACATGCGCCATTTGCTCAGGACGATGATCGCCCCTGCTGGCACGGCCAGGTTCAGTCGGACCAGCACGAAGACGATCACTGGTAGTATCAGCAGTAATCCCTGGTGCAGAAAAGCGGCGATACCGCTAGTTGGCTTGAGCTGGCGTAGAACTGGCCTCATCGCTACCTATTATGATAACAAAGTCGGCCCCGTTTGTTTGTATGCTTTGATCAGGCATCACGCTGCTGGCGGTGACACCGACGCGTTGTTCCAGATAATGCTTTGTGTATTTCTTCTTGCCGTGACTGAGATCGACCAGCATGGTGTGCGTCCAACCGGTACTCGGCGTGTTGCCGACCCCTACCACATTATACCCGTAACTTTTCAGCTCATCGGCCTTGTTAGTAGCCAGATTAGGTAGCAACGTGCCGTTGAGTATCAGGACCTTCGCCTTCTCCTTGATGATGTACGGATCCTTCAGCTGGGTCCGGATGAAGCCGTGGATATCGTCGTACTTGAACAGGCCGGTCTTCGGCAGCACGACCGATTGGCCGTTGACGTTGCCGGTAGTAACGTATGAGGTCGAACCCGGTGTGTCATTGTCCAGACTGATGGATGCGGTCTGGGCCGCACCGATATTTTTGGTTAGCGTGTAGAGTCGCTGGGCGTTGCTCAGGGACAGATCGGTCGAGACGTTGTCACCGAAACTGTTGATCAGCTTGGAAATCTTGGTGGGGTTACTGAGCGTGCCCAGCGTAACGATCTTGGACTTCAGGGCTACTAGAAGGGCTCGCTGGCGGTCAGCCCGGGCAAAGTCGCTGGTCGTCTCCCGCGAGCGGACGTAGCGCAGTGCCTGCGACCCGTTAAAAGTCTGCGTGCCGGCATGGGCGATCACCGGATCATTGTTGTTCTCCCATGCCATGGTCGGGTCGACCAGATCGCTTGGCACGTTCATGGTCACGCCGTTGACACTGTCTACCGCCTGCTGGAAGGCCTGGAAGTTTACGATAACGTTATAATTGACATCGACGCCCAGCACGTCCTCGACACTCTGGTCGACCAGGTTGAAACCAGCCTGGATGGCTTTCGGATCGGTACTACCCGCTTTCTGCGCGCCCAGATATTTGAACTCGCCCGTTTCCCAGACAGAGTTAAGCTTCATGACGCCCTGGCTTGGTACGTTGACCCAGAGGTCACGGGGCAGACTGACGAGGGTAGAGGTATGATTGACCGGATCGATGCTGGCCAACATCATGGTGTCCGTCAGGTCCGGTGCCTCATGCGTGCCGCCGCCGCGGCCCAGAAGCAAGATGTTGACGCGGCCGCTGCCCTCACCCTTCAATAGATCAGGATTGACATTCGGTTTCAGGGCCGCAGCGGTACCTGTTCCGCCTTTGAATACTTTATGGAGTTTGAGATAACCCTGCGAGAATAAGAGACCGCCCAGCGTGATGGCCAGGACCATACTCACTGCTACGCCGCGGAAGGCCCACCGCCGGACGCCTTGCCAGCGGGTATGCGCAAACAATGCGCCAAGACGTGACGGGCTATCCTCGCCCGGCAGACTCATATCTATCGGCGTACGCTGGGCCAGATGTGCGGCCGGCGGCGGCGTGGACGACGGACCGGTGACCACCGCCGAGACCGCCAGCGCCGGTAACGTCTTGGCTGGCTGGGCCGGATCAGCCTTCGGCAAAGCAGCTGCGGCCGCCGGACGGACCGGTGCTACCGCCGCAGGTTGGGGGGCAGTGTTTGAATGACCACGCAAGCGCACCATGGAATCACGATCGATCCGGGCCGGCCTCGGCCGTGACAGACCATCCATCGGA
>DATNAB010000017.1:0-7770 GCA_035573115.1 Verrucomicrobiia bacterium | reverse complement strand
CCAGATCGCAGCTGTCAAAAACGACCCGGCAGCTCTGGCCGCCCAGATCGCCAAGGTCTATGATCTGTCCGACCGGCAGCTGCATTTCTCGAACGAAGGCGAGCTGACCATGGTGGCGCTCGGCACCGACCAGCCGGACATCAAGAAGCTGGCCGGCATTACCAACAGTACGCAGCTGACGGCTTTCCGGCATGACACGACCACCATCAAGCAGGCCAAGGTCATCGGTTATAACTATGCCGCCAAAGACGGTTTTACCGCCATCGCCGACCCGCAGGCCGGTTTCTCGTCCAGCGACGTAGCTCTATTAAAAGTCGACGTGCAGAACGCGCCGACCATCCCGGTTGAGACAGGGCAGGTAGTGCAGAACGAGAACATCATCGTGATGGGCTTCCCGGGCGACGCCGACAACCCGCTGACCGACAACCAACGCACCAATGTTACGGTCACCGACGGCGTGGTCAGCTCCATCCGGGCGGCTGCCGGCGGCAAAGGATTGCTGTATCAATCCGATGCCGATGCCTCGCATGGCAACAGCGGCGGGCCAGCTATCGATGACCAGGGTAAAGCCATCGGTCTGATGACCTACCGTTACGCCGATGCCGACAGTGGCGACGCGCCCGAAAGCTATATCCGTAACATCGCCGATTTCACGGCGCTCGCCGAAGCGGACGGCGTGATGATCGACAATAAGAGCACCACCCAGCAGAACTGGGAAAAGGGTTTGGAACTGTACTCCAAGCGCCATTATTCGGCAGCACTCAAGGATTTCGCGAAGGTCCAGGCAGCTTATCCGGCACAGCGCCTGGTCGGCAGCTACATTCAGGGCGCCCAGGCCGCCGTCGCCGCCGGCCAGGACGTGAAAGACCTGCCGGTCGGCCTGCTGGTCGCCGTACTAGCGATCGCCGCCGCCACGGCCGCCGCCGCGACGGTGCTCATCATTCGTCATCATGCCATGCACCGGGTGTACCAGGCCTCGGTACCGGATGTCGACAATCCCCATCCGGTCTATCTGGCCAAACCGTCAAATCCGCCACTGAAACTGCCACAAACAGCCCCAAAACCCCCGGATCTGCCGGTCAAACCTGTAAAGAGCCAGGACGAGCGGGATGCCTGATCAGCCCTTGATGAGTCCGTTGCCGGTCTCGCCTCAGCAACCCGACCAGCTTCCGGCGGACCCGTCTGCGCATCCGGCACAGCAGACACAGATCAATTACTCCGCTTTCGACAACTCCCGGAAGGGCAGGAGCGTCTGGGAATACGCTGCCATAGCCGGTGTCGGGATCTTCGTGTTCTTTATCGTGATGATGACTGTCGTCAGCCTCAGCTCTTCGGCCGGGCCTGACACCGCGCTTCCAGGTTGGCTCGGTTTCGGTTTTATGGCTACGTTCATATTGCTGATCCTGGGGCTGGTACTGTACTCCTGGCAGCAGTCGAAGGAACAGCAGGCCCGGCTGGCGATGTTCATCCTCGATAACGGCTGGCAGTCCATTCCCGATGCCAGCGGTGCCACCGCGGACGTGGCGACCTCGCTGCTCGGTGACGGTGCCCAGCAACGCGTCACCTCGGCGTTTCAAGGCACCTATATGGACAAGCCGTTCGTCATGCTGATGTATCAGTTCGTGACTGGCAGCGGTCGCTCGCAGGAAACGCACTATTTCCTCAATCTGCACTTCAAGCTGCAACAAGAATTTCCGTTGATGGTGCTCGATGACAGACTCAATAATCCCCTGAAGCTGTTCAGCGATCTGCCGTCACGTGTGCCCAATGGCAAGACGCTGCAGCCGGAAGGTAATTTCAGCAGCCGTTTCCGACTAACGGTTCTGCCCGGCACCGAACAGGATGTTCTCCAGGTCCTGACACCGGATTTCATGGAGGAGCTGATGCAACAGACGGCTGTCGCCGACAGCGAGATCGAAGCCAGCAACCTGTTCGTCATGCGGCAGGCGACTGGTTACGATAAGAAATCGCTCCAGAATCTGTTCGCCTTTGCCAGCGTTATGCTCAAGAACCTCGCGGAGCTGTCGCCGACCTGGCAGGCTTCCAGCTCGCCGGCGACCGTCGAACAAATGGCCGAGACAGCTATGCAGCCGCGTGCCACACTGCTACTTAAGCATCGGCGACACATTAGCTACGTCAGCCTAGTGATAACGCTCGTTTATCTCGCCATCTTCCTGCTCTCCAGGCACTAGGAGCGGCGTCCTAGCTGCTACAATGGAGGCAATGGCATATGTGAGCCGGCGTAATCCGCCGTACCAGCCGGGGCAGGCCGCACCGTTCAAAGTCAGTCGCTCCAAGATCGAGTTGTTCATGCAGTGTCCACGCTGCTTCTGGCTTGACGCGCGTCTGAAGATCAAACGCCCGAGCGGCCCGCCGTTCAACATCAACAAGGCTATCGACGAACTATTCAAGAAGGAATTCGACCGTCATCGCGCCGCTGGCACACCACATCCCATCATGGCCGATAACCAGATCAACGCCGTGCCGTACCAGCACGCTGACCTCGATACCTGGCGCTACAACTTCAAAGGCGTAGCCACGGTGCACGAACCGACCAACTTCCACGTCTTCGGCGCCATCGACGATGTCTGGGCCAATGACGCCGGCGAGCTGATCGTCGTCGATTACAAGGCGACGGCCAAACAGAGCGAGGTTACCATCGACTCCGACTGGCAGATCAGCTACAAGCGCCAACTGGAAGTCTACCAATGGCTATTGCGCCAGAACGGCTTCGTCGTGAACGACACCGGCTATTTCGTCTACACCAACGCCCGCTTCGATCTCGACGGTTTCAACGACCACGTCGAGTTCAAGACCAAGCTTATCCCGTACACCGGTAACGATGCCTGGGTCGAGCCGACTCTGACCCGGATGAAGGCCTGTCTGGAATCCGACGATATGCCGCCGGTCGGCACTGCCGCCATGGGTGGTCCGTGCGACTTCTGTGATTACGCGCGCCAGCGCACCGAGCTGACGCTCAAACATCTGAATACTAAGAAGACGTCCGCCAAGAAGTAATACGGTATACTTTAGCCATGCTCGACATTCAGTTCATTCGCGACAATCCCGATCTGGTGACCGAGAAGTCCACACAGAAGGGTTATAAGACCGACGTCCCCAACCTTCTGAAGCTCGACGAACAGCGTCGCGGGCTGCTTGTGCGCGCCGAGGAATTGCGCCGCAAACGTAACGAGCTGAGCCAACAGGCTAAAGGCGGCAAGCCAACGCCCGAGCAGGTCAAAGCCGGCAAGGAGCTCAAAGAAGAGCTTGCCAGGCTCGAGGAAGAGTTGCGGCCACTTGAGCAAAAGTTCATGGCCCTCCTCAAGGCAATCCCGAACATGCCTCTGGATGATGTTCCCGTCGGCAAAAGCGAGGACGAGAACCGGGTGGCAAAGACCGTCGGTGAGCCACCGAAATTCGATTTCAAGCCTAAGACACATGCGGAGATTGCCGAGGCCAAGGGTTGGCTCGATAAGGAGCGCGCCGCCAAGGTCGCAGGGGCACGTTTCGCTTACCTGAAAGGCGATCTGGTGCGTCTGCAGTTCGCGATCATCCAGTTCGCGATAGCCAAACTCACGGACAGCACGTTCCTGGACGAGGTAATCAAAGAGAACGACCTGAAAGTATCAAACAAACCGTTCATGCCGGTTCTGCCGCCGCTCATGCTGCGTACCGAAGTGTATGATGCCATGGATCGTCTGGAGCCCCGGGACGACCGTTATAAGATTGAGGATGAAGACCTGTGGCTACAGGGTAGTGCCGAGCATGTCCTGGGTTCAATGCACGCCGATGAAATCCTCGAAGCGGCCGACCTGCCGCTGCGTTATCTCGGCTATGCCACCAGTTTTCGCCGGGAAGCTGGTTCGTACGGCAAAGACATGGAAGGTATCTTCCGGATGCACCAGTTCGACAAGTTAGAGATGGAAAGCCTGGGCGAAGCCAAAGACGGTCTGCAGGAGCACCTTTTCCTGCTGGCCATCCAAGAGAAGTTGATGCAACTGCTCGGACTGCCGTACCAGGTCCTGCTAAAGTGTACGGCCGACATCGGCAAGCCCAATGCCCGCGGCATCGATATCGAGGCCTGGTTGCCCGGACAGGACAAATATCGTGAGACGCACACCGCCGATTACATGACCGATTACCAGGCGCGACGATTGAAAACGCGGGTCCGGCAAGCCGGGTCCGTCGAGCTTCTGCACACCAACGACGCGACGGCCCTGGCCCTCAGCCGGACGCCCATAGCCATCATTGAAAACTACCAGACGGCGGAAGGGGACGTGAAGATCCCGGAAGTCCTGCAGCCCTTCATGGGTGGCCAGACCCAGATCTGACTCTCACAGCCTTTGACTTTTTAAAGCGTTTATGCTATATTTAAAGTGTAACGCCAAAACAAACATATGTCAGAAACATCCCACGGCCACCCGGAACAAGGCCCTGAGTTCACCCAGCGGTTCATCGGCGCCGTCGGCTCGGTGCGCGAATACAACGACCGTCACGTAAGCGGTATCGGCCAGGCCGCATCGTTTCTTACCGGTCTGTTCGAGCACGGTGAAGAGGAAAAGGTCGCACCTCATGAAGAGGCCCAGATGGAGAAGGAGCTGGTCCAGATCCTTCATACTGACGACCTAAGGGCTATGGGCATCGACCTGATAGATCCCTCGCAACCGGCGCTGGAGCCCCTCGATCTCAGCGAGGCTACCGCTGAAGAGGACCAGCCGACTTCACTCATCATGCTTATAGGTAATGCCGATACTTTCGCCGACACCATCCGTCGCCTGAAACCAGCGCCGGAACAACGGCCGGCCGCCGCGGAAGGTGTCGAACAGGCGCTGTCGGCTACACTCGGCCTAATCCGAGTCGCATACCCTGGCGGGGAGGTAGAACCGGAAACCGATGAAGAACTAATGGCTGCCGGTTTCGCCAAAGGCGTGGTCGATAAACAGATTGGCGTCTTTCTGAAAGTCAAACCTGCCCTGACCGAGGAAGGTTTCGCCGAGGGCCGCGTCTATAAAAAGCTGGCCGAATACACCACTCATTTCTTTGCCGGCACTCTGGAAGATTACCGTGGCGCCGAGGAACTCCACCTGTTCGAGGAACAGTTCGGTCCAGCGCAGTGGCAGATAGATATGGGCCCGGAACAAATGGCAGAAAGATGGAGCAAAGCTTTTGATTATCTTAAGCAACTCCGCGACCGATCATCGCCTTCGCCGTTCTTTACCGAGCTGTTCACCAAGCTGCGGGCCGATTTCGATGTCTCACGTGCCTGGCTGGAAGCTGACGATCCTGAAGCGCCCCGGCGTAATTATCCGGACCGTTACGTCAAACCGCTTCAAGGAGTGATGGACGGTTTGGCCAAGCGCTGGGAAGAAGATTTCCCGCTTGAGAACACCTTTTACGTGAGTGGTGGGATCGAAACCGAGCAAGACTAGCCGGCAGCGGTTATAATGGGAGGTGTAAGCGTCAAGGAGCTTCCATATGCTGCAGCGATTTGAAATCCAGGGCGTCCACACGGTCATCGATGAACGCCTGCGCAACCACATCAACAAGAAGATAGGCGGGTTGGACCGTTATATTGCGAGGCAAAATCGCGATAGCGCTCATATGGAGGTCCATCTGAAGGAGACCGGCAAGAAGGGCAACGAACAGTGCCGCTGCGAGGTCACGCTGCATCTACCGCATGAGACGTTAGTGGTGAAGGAGAGCGCGCTCAACATGTATGCGGCCGTCGACATCGCCGAAGCCAAGCTCAAGCACCAGCTCCAGAAATACAAGGATAAGCACGGTAGCGGCAAGAGCCGCCGCCATCTGTTTGCGCGCTTCCGGCGCCGAAGCGGGGCCTGAAGCGGACGAAACCGCAGTCGCTTTTCTCTGTAAAAAGCGCTATAATGTCGTACATATTTATCCGGGTTAAAGAGGGAGTTGCTGCCAACCGTTTATGAATATTGTCTTCAAAAAGATTCTGGGCGACCCGCAGGCCAAGACGGTCAGGCGGCTGCGCAAGCGCGTCAAGCTGGTGAACGACAGGGCCGATAAGTATAAGAAACTGACCGACAAGCAGCTACGCGAGCAGACCGACGTCCTCAAGAAACGGTTGAAGAAGGAGTCGCTGGACGACATTCTGCCGGACGCCTTCGCCGTCACACGCGAGGCCGCCACGCGAACTCTCGGGCAGCGGCATTTCGACGTCCAGCTGATCGGCGGCATGGTGTTACACGAAGGCAACGTCAGTGAAATGAAGACCGGCGAAGGTAAGACACTGGTCGCCACGCTGCCGGTCTATCTGAACGCGCTCACCGAGAAGGGTGTGCACGTCGTGACCGTCAACGATTACCTGGCGCAGCGCGACGCTGGCTGGATGGGTCAAGTCTACGGCTTCATGGGCATGAGCACCGGTGTGATTCTCGGCGATCAGAGCTATATTTTCGATCTGAAGTTCGTGAACACCGACCACGACGACGAACGCTTTCGTCATCTCAAACCCTGCACCCGTCAGGAAGCTTACGCCGCCGACATCACCTATGGCACCAACAACGAGTTCGGCTTCGATTACCTGCGTGACAACATGGTCCGCGAGGAAGATCAGTTGCGTCAGCGCGACCTCCATTATGCCATCGTCGACGAGGTCGACTCCATCCTGATCGACGAGGCTCGCACGCCGCTCATCATCAGCGCGCCGAGCGTGACTTCCGGCAATGCGTACGCCCAGTTCGCCCGCGTGGTACGTCAGCTGGTGCGCGACAAGCACTTCGAGACTGATGAGAAGCGCAAGACCGTCATCCTGACTGACGCCGGCGTCGAGAAGGTTCAGAAGATTCTGGGCATCGACAACTTGTATGGTTCCGAGAATATCCGCACTATTTATCACCTGCAGCAGGCTCTGAGGGCCCACGCGCTGTTCACCCGCGACAAGGATTACGTGGTGACACAGGAGGGGGAAGTGGTCATCGTCGACGAGTTCACCGGACGCCTGCTGGCTGGCCGTCGTTATAACGAAGGTCTGCACCAGGCCATTGAAGCCAAGGAAGGCGTCGAGGTCCAGCAGGAATCCATGACGCTGGCGACCATTTCGTTCCAGAACTATTTCCGCCTCTACGAAAAGCTGGGTGGCATGACCGGTACGGCTCTTACAGAGGCCGAGGAGTTCCATCAGATCTATAAGCTGGATGTCGTGGAAGTGCCGTCGAACCGCGCCCTGGCCCGCAAGGACCGCCCGGACCGCATCTACCGCACCGAGAAGGCCAAGTTCAAGGCTATCGCTCGCGAAGTCAAGACCCTGCATACCAAAGGTCAGCCGGTGCTAATCGGTACGGTTTCGATCGAAAAGAACGAGGCCTTGGGCGCCATGCTCAGCAAGGCCGGCGTGCCGCACCAGGTATTGAACGCCAAGAATAACGAGCGTGAGGCCAAGATCGTCGCAGCGGCTGGCGAAAAGGGCGCTGTGACACTGGCCACCAACATCGCCGGACGCGGTACTGACATCGTGCTCGGGGATGGCGTAAAGGAGCTCGGCGGGCTGTTCGTGCTTGGCTCCGAGCGCCATGAGTCGCGCCGGATCGACAACCAGCTGCGCGGACGAAGCGGCCGCCAAGGTGACCCCGGTGTCACCCAGTTCTTCGTCAGCACCGAGGACGATCTGATGCGCATCTTCGGCGGCGATAAGATCAGGAACGTCATGGCCCGGCTCAACGTCGACGACGACACGCCAATCGAGAACCGTATCATCAGCCGCAGTCTTGAGGGGGCGCAGAAGAAAGTTGAAGGCTTCCACTT
>DATNAB010000016.1:0-6224 GCA_035573115.1 Verrucomicrobiia bacterium | reverse complement strand
GGACGGCTCCTCGAGTCCGAGGATAAGTTCGGCGCTCAGACGTCCCCGTTCACCGCCCCAGGCCGGTGAGGGGTCACTGACTATCACGGTCGGCTCCACGCCGGTGCGTCTGAACGTATCAAGAAAGACGATCTCGTCCTCGGAGCGGACGCCGTAAAGGAATTTAATCGGGCGGGTCTCATGAGTGGCGACCAGCCACTCACACATACTGTGGAAGGGTGTCAAGCCGATGCCGCCGGCTACCAGGAGTACCGGTGTCTGGATCAACTGAGGCAGTACGAAGTCACCCATCGGCTGAGCCAGCTGGACTTTAGCGCCAGGCTCAAGCTTATTGAATAAAAACCTCTTGAATGAACTGCTCTTATCATCGCCGGCGTACTTGGTGGTAATGGTCAGGAACTTGCCGCCGGGAGCGCTTGAGATGGTGAACCACCGCTTGATACCGCGATCGTCCGGGTGTGGATGGGGCAGGGTCAGCCGGGTGTATTGGCCCGCAGTATATTCGATCGGCAGTTCTGGCCTGAAGAAGAACGTCCTGATATTGGCGGCCTCATCCTGGCTGTGGTCGAAAGCAGCGTTCATAACCTTAAGTCTACCAAACACCCCTGTCTCGCGCACGTGAGCAGGGATTGTACAGGCAACGTATGCTCACGACAGGTTGGTCTATAGCTCAGTCGGTCTGTTTTTCAAAACGGTCCGGGTAATCGGTGATGACGCCGGCCAAGCCGCGCTTGGCCCATTTGGCCGCCTGCGCAGGATTGTTCATGGCATACCCGTATAATTGCCAGCCGCCGCGGCTCATCATCCAGACGAAGCCGGACCACATCCATAGCTGCTGCATACTAAGGCGCCTGGTACCGACCTGGCGGGCCCGGTGCACGGCGCGGATGCCGCTGAACGGTTCGATGACCACTTTCTGTATCTGGGGCAGGGCGGTGTGGAACTCGCGCAATGTCTTCTGGCTCTTGGAGCCGAGGAGGAAATACTCTGGCTTCCAGCCCTTCGCCAGATAGGCTTTTATGATTTTGACGACGGGCGCGGTCGGCTCGAAATGCTTAACCTCGATACAGAGCGGCACGGGATGGCCGACCATTTCCAGCACCTCCTCGAACGTCGGCAGATCCGGCTTGCGCGCTTTTAGCTCCCGATAGGTAGCGTCGGCGATGCGGTGTTTGTTACCTTCCGGGTCGACGAGGTCCCGGTCATGGTGCAGCACGACCACGCCGTCACGAGTGACGCGCAAGTCGAATTCCAGCTCGTCAACATGGTGTTCCAGGCCCTTTTGCAGGCCGGCGACGGTGTTTTCCGGCGCCAGGCCGCGTGCGCCGCGGTGACCGATAACTTTCATAAGGTCTAGTGTACAATATCCATAGATAAGGAAAGGAAAGACCAGTACATCATGGCTGATTTCAATCAAGTTCTAGAACCGGGTGATTATCAGAACGGCAGCGTCAACACAGTGGTAGAGATTCCTGAGGGCAGTTTTCTGAAGATCGAATGGGACCGCCAGCGGGCCGCCTTCACGCTTGACCGCGTCGAGCCGAGTATCTATGCCAAGCCGGTGAATTACGGTTTTATCCCGCAAACACTCGATGAGGACGGTGACGAACTGGATACGTTGGTAGTCTGCGCCGAGCCGATCCCGACCGGTGTCTGGCTGGAAGCCCGAATCGTCGGCGTGATGAACTTCGAAGATGGCGGCGATATGGATCATAAGATCGTCGTGGTACCGGCCGACGACCGCAATACCGGCGACTCCATTAACAGCCTGGACGACTTGGGTGAGCGTTGGCAACAGAAGATTGCCGAGCACTTCAATCACTACAAAGATCTCAAGAAGCCTGGCACGACCAAGGTGACCGGTTGGGGCGACATCAAAGCAGCCCAGCAGATCATCGCCGAGTCCATCGAACGCTATAAAAAATGAAAAAACTCATCCCGGACGACAGCGTGCTAGTGCCCAGGCAGGCCAAGCAGGTCTTCCAAGGCAAGATATTCGGCGTTTATCAGTGGTCACAGCAGTTATTCGACGGTTCGGAGTATACCTTTGAAATGCTCAAACGCATCGATACGGTCACCGCGATCTGTGTGGTGAATGATAAGATTCTGGTCGTCGATGACGAGCAACCGCACCTGGGCAAGCGCCGTAGCTTTCCTGGTGGACGGGTCGATGCGCAGGATGCCGATATCCAGAGTGCTGCCGCGCGCGAGATACAGGAAGAGACAGGCTACACTTTCAAGCAATGGCGACTGGTTAAGGTCAGTCAACCATACCGCAAGATCGAGTGGTTCGTCTATCTGTTCCTGGCTTGGGATGTAGGCGACAAGCATGAGGCGAAACCTGATCCCGGCGAAAAGATCGAAGTAGTCCAGCTCGAATTTGACGAACTGAAAAGCCACGTGATAGCCGACATCGGCTATCTCGGTCCGAGCCGCGATATTTTCAAAAATTTAAATAGCATCGATGATCTACTGGCCTTGCCTGAATTCACCGGCCGCGAGGTTGACCGCTAGGTCACAATGATGAAGCGGCCCACATCTATCATCGTCGTCGGGTCATCGGGGAATGGTAAAACCACTCTCGTGAACGGTCTACGGGCTTACGAGGATACTTTTATCTTTCCCAAACGTTACATCACCAGGCCGCAGCGCAAGGGTGACGATCTGATCGAGAACGAACATGTCGACCCCGCCCGGTTTGATGAACTCCTTGACGCGGGTCATCTGGCCGTGGCGTGGACTAGGCCTCTCGGCAAGACACGCCGTGAGCGCTACGGCTTTGAGACCATTCAGCCTGAAGAATCGCGCATGGTCGTCTATTCCGCCAATAATGCGCTGCTTCGGGATGAAACTGCCGTTGTGCCGGCAAACCTTTTCGGCGACAGCTTCATAGTACTTGTCAAAGCCCCTGATAGGGTGAGGCAGGAACGCGTATTTGGCCGGTCCCCTGACCTTCGGCAGGAGGAGATGGATATACGACTGCAGGACAACGGGCTGGATCTGGTGCCTCGGGTTGACATGGTAATCGATACCCACGCTTTTAATCCCCAGCGGGCTGTCGACCTGGTTCGCAAGGCTGTGTCAGCATAAGGTAAAATAAACTTACTATGAGCAGCGACGATCCAGAGTCTGACACCAGCGTGGCTTTCAGCGGCAAGATCGGCGAGGTCATACATACCAAACAAGCGGACGGACGGGTTTTCGAACGGTTCCGCCGTGCGCCGGGCACGCGTATCGTCATCGTCTCGCCCGATAACAAGGTTCTTATTACGAAAGAACATCGGGCTGAGACCGATAATATAGATCTTCGCTTGCCGGGTGGCAAAGTAAGAGATTCTCTCACGGAATATAAAGAACTACTGGACAGCGGAGAGCCGATAATCGAGGCGGCAAAACAGGCTGCCATCAAGGAAACGCTCGAAGAGACGGGGATGGTAGTCAAAGACATACGTTTCCTCACTAAGGCCAATGCCGGTGCCACGGTGGAATGGGACCTGTATTATTTTCTGGTTGAAAAATATGAGGACAGCCCTGAAGGTCAGAATCTCGAATCTGGTGAGGACATTACCGTAAGCTGGATGACTCCGACTGAAATTCGACAGGCAATCCAAAAAGGTGCTATGCAGGAATGGCGGAGCGCGGGCGTTCTACTGGGTCTCGTACTTCCTGAACTGGAACGTCGCTAGTTCAGATTCGGATCTTCCGGTGGATGCGTCCGTAGCTGTAGTATGCGGGCACCTTGTTCTTCATCCGGTGGTGCGATATCAGGAGGCACCTGCTCTAGAGGGGCGGTAGATTCACGTGCACCAGCCACCGCTAACGCACCACCTCGCTGTATAGGTTCAAAAGGGCGCTCCCCGCCCAATCGTTCCACCAAGAAGTTAACGACACGTTTACCGACACGGACTGGCAACGAACCTTCGTATTCATACCGAGGACTGAGATTGCGATCGCCGGGTGAAGGCATGCCGCCATGAAGTGTCATAATTCAAAAACTATACCACGATTTAATATATTTGGCTAGCACAGCGGGGCTTGCTCGCATGCGTCTGACCTTTTACAATGTAATCATTAACGCTAAAATAAAAATAATCAGAATTCATAAGGAGCTCACATGAAAACACGGGTGGCAATTAATGGCTTTGGCAGGATCGGTCGCAACGCCTTCAAGGTTGCGTTCGAACGTAGCGATCTGGAGATCGTCGCCATCAACGACCTGACCGATACCAAGACACTGGCGCATCTGCTCAAACACGACAGCAATTACGGTACCTATGAACACAAAGTCGGCTTTGACGACACCGGCATCATCGTCAAAGGACAGCACATCGACGTGCTGGCCGAGAAAGATCCGGCGGCGTTGCCGTGGAAAGATCACAAGGTGGACGTCGTCATAGAATCGACCGGTTTCTTCGTCGACCCGGCTGCTGCCAAGGCACACATCACTGCCGGCGCTAAGAAAGTGGTCCTGAGTGCACCTGCCAAGGGCGAGGGTGCCAGCACCGTGGTCCTCGGCGTCAACGAGGATGTGCTTGAGACCGCCGGTGAAATCATCAGCAATGCCTCCTGTACCACCAACTGCATCACGCCGGTAGCGGCTGTCATCGAGAACAACTTCGGCATTGACAAGGCCATGATGACCACCGTGCACAGTTACACCGCGTCGCAGAAACTGCAGGACGCACCAGCCAAAGACCTGCGCGAAGCCCGGAACGCCGCCGAAAACATCGTGCCCACCACGACCGGCGCCAGTAAGGCTGCCGCTCTGGCGCTGACGCAGCTGCAAGGTATCTTCGGCGGCATGAGCGTACGCGTGCCCACGCCAGTGGTGTCCTTGAGCGATTTCGTCATCATCACCAAAAAGAAAGTCACCGTTGAAGAGGTCAACGAGGCCTTCAAGAAGGCTGCCAAAGAGCCGTACTTTCAAGGCATCCTCGATGTGACTGAAGAAGAACTGGTCAGCAGTGATTTCATCGGTAACAGCCATTCAGCTATTGTCGACCTGAAACTGACGGCCGTCATCGGTGGCACGATGCTCAAGGTCGTAGCCTGGTATGACAACGAATGGGGCTACTCTAACCGCCTCGTCGAAGTCGTCGCCGATACCGGCCGGCTACTGCAAAAGAAATAAGCTTGCCGCCACCGCAACCTTAGGCGATACTAAAAAGTATATGAAGATTGCCCTTGCGACCGATCATGCCGGGTTCGACCAGCTGCGACAACTGAAGGAGTACCTGCAAGCCGAGGGCCATGAATGCCAGGACTTCGGACCGCAGAGCCTCGATCCCGCTGACGATTACCCTGATTTCATCTTGCCGGCCGCCCAGGCGGTGGCGAGTGGGGAGTGCGAAGCCGGTATCATCATGGGCGGCAGTGGGCAGGGCGAGGCCATGGCCGCCAACCGGGTGAAGGGTGTGCGTTGCACACTGTTCTATAGCCCGGCGGTCGCCCGGACAGCCATCGATGCCGAGGGCCGGACCAGCGACGATCCCTACGAGATTCTACGGCTTTCGCGTCGTCATAACCACGCCAACGTGCTGAGCCTGTCCGGCCGGTTTCTGAGCTTAGACGAGATGAAACAGGCCGTCCAAATCTGGCTGTCCACCCCGTACGACGAAGCCGAACGCCACGTGAGACGCGTGCAAAAACTTGACGAGGCCTAACCCGTGGCAGTTATCTGTCCGACAGTCACGGCTTTCGACCCGCACGAATACCGGGCCCAGATGGAGCTGTTGGAGCCGTTCGCCGAACGCATCCATATAGACCTGATGGACGGTAAGTTCGCGCCGACCAAGTCGCCGGCGCTCGAAACAGTCTGGTGGCCCGAAGCCATCACCGCCGACATCCATATCATGTACCTGCAGCCGGCGCTGCATCTGGCGCAGCTCATCAAACTCAAACCGGATCTGGTAATCTTCCATTATGAAGCCGAGGTCGACCATGCCGACTTCGCCGATAAGCTACGGGCGGCCGGTATCAAGGCCGGTCTGGGACTATTGCAGCAAACTTCAGCCGAGACAGTTTTGCCGCTATTAGACCGTTTCGATCACGTCATGATTTTTAGCGGCAATCTGGGCCACCACGGCAGCACCGCCGACCTTGGTCTGCTCGACAAGGTACGAGCGGTCCGCGACCGTTTTCCCGATATTGAAATCGCCTGGGATGGTGGTGTCAGCGCCGATAATGCGGCCGAGCTTGCAAAGGGCGGGGTGCAAGTGCTCAAC
>DATNAB010000015.1:0-2037 GCA_035573115.1 Verrucomicrobiia bacterium | reverse complement strand
ATCTGGATGGACACCGGCCAGCGTGTCGTCTACAAGGTGCGCTTCAACGGTAAGGATAATCCGGCTTCCAACTATGTAGACGTCGGACTGGATTACAAGGGCGGCGACAACTTCCCATTCTTCATCAGGGCCAAATCCGATACTGGCGGCGATAACACCACCTACGATTTTGGTGCTACGGTCAATACCAAGACTGCTAAGATCGATTTCAAGGCCGATGTGAAAGCCACGGGCACGGACGCTGGCACATTCACCGCCGACTTCAACCTGCAGCCGAGCACGAGCACCATCAATATTGAGAAACCCGCCGGTGCTAAGCCGATCGACCAAGTACTCAGCGACCTCGGTTTCGGTAGCACAAGTGATAGTTCTGCAGCCTCATCCCCGTCCGCTGCCGCGGATAGCAGCGCCGGCGCCGGCGCTATCCAGCTGCGCAATCTGACCGGCAACCAATCGAAATCCGGCTCATCCAGCGTCGGGAACCTGCTGCTCCGGCGTTTGCTCGGTCAATAGCATAAGCTATACTTGAGGTAACGTGAACGTCGTCGTCAATAAGCTGCTGACCAATTATTCATTGTCGGGGAAGGGCAAGCTGGTGCTATTGCTGCACGGCTGGGGAGACAGCGCCAAAGGGCTGGCCGTGCTGCATAAGCAGCTGGCCAAAGATTACCGTGTCCTGTCGCTCGACCTGCCGGGCTTCGGCGGCACCCAGGCGCCGCTCACGCCCTGGAACCTCGATGATTACGCTGGTTTCGTACAATCCGTCCTGAAGAAGCTGGACTTGCCGCAGCCGTACGCCGTGGTCGGCCACAGCAATGGCGGTGCATTGGCGGTTCGGGCGACTTCACTTGGTTTACTGGAGCCGAATAAATTGGTTCTACTGGCGAGCTCAGGCATTCGCGGCGGCAGGTCGGTCCGCCGGATCGGCCTCAAGGTGTTGACGAAGGTCGGCAACGCGGCGACGATCTGGCTGCCGGAACGCTACCGCCGGAATCTCCGGGAAAGTCTCTACACTACCGTCGGTTCGGATATGTTGGCCGTGCCGGAAATGCGCGAGACGTTCCAGCAAGTGGTGCGGCAGGATATCCAGGCCGATGCCGCGAACATCACCCAGCCGACGCTCCTTGTGTACGCCGAAGACGACCCGGCTGTGCCCCCGAGCGATGGCCGTGTTTTCCAACGACTCATAAAGGATTCGCGATTAGAGACCGTGCCCGGCGGACACTTCGTACATTTGGAGCAGCCGGAGCGGGTGGCACAGCTGATACGGGAGTTCCTAACATGATACGTGAACTGCTCAGTATTTACCGGCCGAGTTATCCGAAGGCGCTGGTCTACATGTTGCAGAGCAGCGAATATCAGGTGAAACCATATCTGGTGTGGGTGGCCAGGACTAAGGATTTCACCCGCGTGATGCGTCGCCGGGCGCTAATGCCCACCAGGCCGGCTCGACTGCTGCTGCTAGCACTCCGGTCTGGCATGCTGCTGCAGATCGTCGCCGGGCTGTTGCTTATTTATGCTGGGATCTGGCATAACGTACCCGGTGGTGCTGCGTTTGGTGCCGCCCTCATCCTGGCTTATCCGTTCGTGTGGGCCTATGTGGCGGTGATACCACTGATTCTAGGACGTGAACTTGCAGCCAAGCCGAGGGAACAAAAAGCCGTCAAGCGGTCCGAAACCGTGTTTGCCAAGCATCCGGGAGTTCGTATTGCGGTGGCCGGTAGTTACGGCAAGACGACCATGAAGGAGCTGTTGGCGACGGTGCTGGGCGAGGGACTGAAGGTTGCCGCCACCCCTGCCAATAAGAACGTCAGTCTCAGCCATGCCCGGTTCGCGTCCGGTTTGAAGGGCGATGAAGACGTTTTAATCATCGAATACGGCGAAGGTGCACCGGGCGACGTCCTGCGTTTCGCGCACCACACTCATCCCACACACGCTGTCATCACCGGCGTGGCCGCCGCTCACCTGGATCGCTACAAGACCGTCAAAGCCGCCGGCGAAGACATCTTCACCTTGGCGGATTACCTAGATGGCAAG
>DATNAB010000014.1:0-2759 GCA_035573115.1 Verrucomicrobiia bacterium | reverse complement strand
CGAAGAACAATTCGACATCCTGCATTTCCACGAGCCCTGGATTCCTTTTCTGAGCCGTCAACTGCTGCAACGCTCCACCAGTGTCAACATCGCAACCTTCCACTCCAAGGTACCGGAAAGCCTGGTCAGCCGCAGCATTCTCAAGGTCGTCACGCCGTACCTGCGCTCGGTTATGAAATACCTGCACGTCTACACCGCCGTCTCCGAATCAGGCGCCGAATACGTGGCTGGCATGATGGATGAGCCTATCACCATCATCCCCAACGGCATTGATTTGAAGAAGTATCATAATCCAGCTTCGCCCAAGAAGACCAAATCTTCTGAAGAGGATGCAACCATCCTCTTCATCGGCCGCCTGGAAGGCCGCAAAGGCGTGAAACATCTGCTGAACGCCTTCCAACTCTATGCCCAGGATCATCCGCATTCCAAACTGATCATCGTCGGCGACGGTCCGGAGCGCGAGAAGCTAGAGCTGCTGGCGGAGGATCTGAAGATTCCGCATGTCAGCTTCCTAGGTCATGTCAGCGAGGACCTGAAGCTGCAGCTGCTAGCCGAGGCTGATCTTTTCTGCTCGCCAGCACTGTTCGGCGAGAGCTTCGGCATCGTATTGCTGGAAGCCATGGCCACCGGCACCGTCAGTGTCGCCGGCAACAACTCCGGTTACGTCGATCTGATGCAGGGACTTGGCGCGCTGTCACTTATCAACCCTGAAGATACGGAGGAATTCGCCCGCCGCATCGACCTCATGCTGCATGAGACAGACTTGCGCTCCTTATGGCAGAAGTGGGCCGCCTCGTACGTCAAGCAGTTCAGCAATGACCTGATCGTCAAACAGTACGAAGAGCTGTATAAAGAGGTCCTGAAGCAGCATGGCCACAGTCCCAAGAAGTGAGAAGCTGAAGATCGGCTTCATCTTGGATGATGGCCTCGATAAACCTGATGGCGTACAGCAGTACATCCTTGCTATCGGTAGCTGGCTAGCCGGTCGTGGGCATGAGGTGCGCTATCTGGTCGGTCAGACCGCACGGACCGATATCGTCGGCACGCACAGCATGAGCCGAAACGTGAAAGTGCGCTTCAATGGCAACAGTCTGTCGATCCCTTTGCCGAGGAGCAGAAGGAAACTGCGCCGCTTTTTGGAGCGTGAACGCTTCGACGTCTTACATGTACAAGTGCCATATAGCCCCTTCATGGGCCACCGACTGATCATGGCGGCGGGTCCTCGCACGGCTGTCATCGGCACCTTCCATATCGCCCCCAGCAACCGACTGGTCAGTATCGGCAACCGCGGACTAGGTCTGTGGTTACACTTTTCACTTAAGCGCTTCGATACCATGCTCAGCGTATCGCAGGCGGCCGCCGACTTCGCGGCCGAGACCTTCCATGTAAGCAGTGAGATCTCTCCCAATGTCATCGATTATCGGCGCTTCCATGATGCCAAACACCTCAAACGCTACCGGGACGGTCGGCTGACCATCTTATTCCTGGGGCGACTAGTGCCACGCAAAGGCTGCTTGCAACTTCTCAAAGCCGTGCACATGCTGGCTGGCCGGAGCGACCTACCCAATTTTCGGGTGCTGATCTGTGGGACAGGTCCGCTTGAGAGTCGATTACATCAATACGTCGCACAGCATGATCTGCAGGATATCGTCGAGTTCGCCGGTTTCGTCAACGAGGAAGATAAGCCTCGCTATTATGCCTCAGCTGATATATCGGTCTTTCCAAGCAGTGGCGGCGAAAGCTTCGGCATCGTGCTGCTGGAAGCCATGGCTAGCGGCCATGCCGCCATTCTGGCGGGCGATAATCCCGGCTACCGTTCGGTGTTGGTATCCCGGCCGGAGCTGCTTGCAAATCCTTTGGACGCCAAGATTCTGGCCAGGCGCCTAGCCAAATATCTCCAAGACAAGGCCTTCCGCACGGAGGTACAGCAATGGGGAGCCGAGTTCACCAAACAGTTCGACGTCGAAGTAGTGGGCCGGCAGTTGCTGGATATATATGACGCGGCGTTGCATAAACGACGGAACCCGTGAATAATACTAGTATGCTGAGATTTCGCCGGCGCAAAGACGTACCGGAAGTTGCCATTACCGTCACTACCGAAACCTTCGTCCGTCTGGCCCTCCTAACCATCGCTACCTTCGTGTTGCTATTCGCAATCCACAAGGCCGCCCACGCCCTGCTGCTGATCTTCACGGCCTTCTTCCTGACACTGGCGCTGAACGCCCCCGTCTACTGGCTGAGTAAGCAACTTCCAGGTAAACGACGTGGCAATCGCACCATCGCTACTACCTTGTCATTCCTGATAGTCATCGTAATCTTAGGCGGCTTCATCGCCAGCATCGCCCCTCCTCTGGTACGCCAGACCGGGAGCTTCGTCGACTCTGCACCTAATCTTATCAGTGATTTCCGGGGTCAGAACAGCGAGACGGGCAAGCTCATTCGCAAATATCACCTGGAAAAACAGGTCGACACGTTCTCCAAACAGCTGTCCCAGCGGCTGGAGCACATAGGTGGGACGGCTTTCAACACTGCCGAGCGGGTCGGTAGCAGCGCCTTCTCTTTGCTGACGATACTCGTCCTGACCTTCATGATGCTCATCGAAGGGCCTCGTTGGTTGAGTTTCCTGCGTGATGTCGTCCCGGACCGCCATCACAACATGACGGACAGACTCACGCTCGATATGTACAAGGTCGTCAAAGGTTTCGTGAACGGTCAGGTGATACTGGCGGCACTGGCGTCGCTGTTGATCCTGCCGGCTG
>DATNAB010000013.1:0-7315 GCA_035573115.1 Verrucomicrobiia bacterium | reverse complement strand
CGGCTTCGATACCACCACCTTTATGATCTTCCATAAGAACAAACTGACGCACATCCGTTGGTGGTTAGGGGTTGTCGTGCTCATGCCCATCGCCGGCGGTCTGGCCAGCCTGACCTTCACGCTCTCGGAGAAGGCGCTGGCTGTCTATCTTGGGTTCTTCGCCGGTCTGATCCTCTATATCAGCGCCAGCAACTTGCTTCCGCAGGCCCATGCCAAGGACTCCTCCAACGGCAAGTTGGCACTGACGGTGCTGGGGGTGATCTTCATGTTCATCGTTACTCGTTTCGTGTGAGGCATGGTATACTAAGCGCGGTTCTATAAAAATACATACAGTAAATACATACAAAAACAGGGTAATATAGGTCTTCTATGGCCTCGTCATCGCTTGAAGGTAAAACCATCCGGCCTGGTAGTCTGGGCGCCTATTCGTACTATCGTTCGGCGCGCCGGCCCGACCGGCCGCGTGCGAAGCACCCGTCTTACATTCCGGCCAGCCGCAGCAAACTGATACCCCGAAAGCTGATCGTGGCCATATTAGTGGTAGCGGCCCTCATCGCTTTGCCGATACTGAATGGTGGCGGCAACAAGCAACCGGTCGCCAGCCAGTCCAAGACACAGAAGACAGCCCCGGCCGCCAGCGGCACGGCTGCAGTGGCGACTCCGGCGAAGAAAGCTGCTAATCATTGCTCCGGTAACGGCTCAGCCAAGTTAATCCTCGTGAGTATCAGCCAACGTCATCTCTGGGCCTGTGATGGTGCTACGACGGCGTATGATTCGCCGGTCATCACCGGTATGACGGCCTACCCGGCCACCGAGACACCGGTCGGTACTTACCACATCTACTCAAAGCAGACCCACACTACGCTAACTGGCACCGATATCACTGGCAGCTGGAGCGACCCGGTATCTTATTGGATGCCGTTCCTGGATAACCAATACGGCACATACGGCTTCCATGATGCGACCTGGCGTGACGGCAGCGCTTTCGGCAATGTCGACCCCGCTTCGTCGAACGCCTCACATGGCTGCGTGGAACTGCCGCTCCAGACCTCACAGTGGCTGTACGGCTGGGCCGGCATCGGCACTGCCGTCACCATCCAGAACTGAAGTTCTCTGTTAAAATAGAAGTATGATTGTCGCGGTAATCGTCTTGGGGGTATTGGTATTGGCTTTGTTTGGTGCAGTGCTGTGGCAGCTGCGGCGGCCGCGCACCGGTTCCGATGTGAATCTGATGCTCAAGGCCGATATCACCGAGCTCAATAAGTCCATGGGTGAGCTCAAGGACGGGCTGCAGAAACAGCTCAGCGATCAACTCGGTGCCAGCAATAAACAGTTGGCGTCGCAGTCTGCGGCTAGTATCAAGATATTGCAAGAGGTCACCGAGAAGCTTACCAAACTGGAAGGCACTAACAAGAATGTCGGCGATATCGCCTCGGAACTTAAAAGCCTGCAAAGCGTCCTGCAGAATCCGAAGCAACGCGGCGTGATCGGTGAGTATTACCTCAAGCAGATTCTGGAAAACGTGCTGCCGGCTGGCACCTTTGAATTACAGTATCGGTTGGGCGAGGGCCTTGTGGTGGATGCAGTCGTCAAGCTGGATGACAAGTTGCTGCCACTGGATAGTAAGTTCCCACTAGAGAACTACAACCGGCTGCTGGAAGCCGACAATTCAGCCAAGGAATTACTGACGCGGGCCTTCAAAGAGGACGTCAAGAAGCGCATCGACGAGACGGCTAAGTACATCCGACCGAGCAAGGGCACGCTGGACCAAGCATTGATGTTCATACCCAGCGAAGCGATTTACTACGATCTGCTGGCGAACAAGGTCGGCGTCGGAAATGTGTCTGGTCGTAACCTCATGCAGTATGCGATCGAGAAGAAGGTGACCATCGTAGGACCGAGTACTCTAAGCGCCATGCTGCAGACTATCGCCCAGGGGCTGAGGTCCATCGAGATTCATAAAGACACCGAAAAGATCCGCAAGAATATTGAACAGCTCAGCAAGCACCTCATTGCCCATAACGCTTATATGCAGAAACTCGGCAGTAGCCTCGGTACCACTGTCGGCCACTTCAATAACACGTACAAGGAGTTGGGCAAGATCGATCGCGATATCGTCAAGATCACGGATACCTCGCCGAGCGTCGAACCGGAGCTGCTCGAAAAACCACAGCTCGAAGACTAACATTTCAATAAAAACATGTTATAATACTGCGCATGTCAGAAATAACGGGACCGCCGCCGAGCGGTGGCCCTGACGAACAGATCCGTTGGATGGCAGAAACCTGCCATTTTTTAGTTGTGCGTCCGGATATGCCGTGGGACGAGCGGGAGCCGGCACTGGCGCTTGATCCGGACGCTGACGCTGTCACGGCCGCGTTTGGCCTGGATGGCGAGTATGTGACAGTCACCGTTCCGTACGAGGAGGAACCTGTCGGTGAGCATGCTTTGGTAGGCTTGGCCGGCGAGCCTCAGCGTAATGAAGTCGGCGACTGGTTTGCGCTGCAGCAACTTTATACTCTTAGCGCACCTGCCGGTTCGACACAGAAGCCGACGATCGAAATGGAGCAGCAATATCTCCGCGAGCTGTTCGGTCAGATACTGCCGGAGCACTATGAAGCCATTAGGGGTGAGTATGAACTCCAGAGTCGGGATCGGAACAGATTGCCGGACGGCTGGGATGCCGGCGATGCCGGGTTGGTCAGTTTCCAGGGACTCAAGGATTCCATGTTATCGCTGAGCAGCGCGGTTGGTATGCAGATGGTCTGCGATGGCAAGCTTCGCGACCTCGGCGAGGTCGGGCTCATCTTTGACCGGGTGGAAGAGCTGATACTTGAGGGCATGGGTCCCAACGGGATAAGCGACGAGGAGTTCGAAGCCGCGTTTAATGTCGTGCATAGGGCGGCGATGGAACTCAAGGAGGAGATGGAGAACCGGCATCAGGCGGCCGCTCTCGGTCTGGACCGGGTCAGCCCGACCGAACGAGCAGGGCTCATCTTCAAACTCAATGTGTTGCGTGAGGATCCGGACACTCACGAGATCCTCAGCTTCCCGGAATTTGGGCAGGCCTAAGCTACCTACTTTTAAGCAAGTCGATGGCCAGCGCGGCTGTCCAGGAGAAGTTGGCGGCGCCGGCTGCTTCGCCGGTCAGGGGATCGAAGTATTCATAGGGGCCGGCTTTGCCGACCATCTCGAGTGTCGATTCACGCAGGGCGCCGGCGTGGTCGCGGAAGCCGTAACGCTCTAGACCATCGATAATCAACCAATTCATATTGACCCAGGTTGGCCCTTGCCAATACAACTTCGGATGGAACCATAGCGAACTGACGGCCACGCTTGGCACAGGATAAGGCGGACCGAACAGTTGGTCATTCTCCAGCTGCTTGACGAGCAATCCGGCGTGCTCCTTGCTGATGGTGCCGGCATACAGCGGCAGCAATCCGGCGACGGTCGGGATCTTGAGCAGCCGGTGGGTGATGAAATCGCGTGAATAATACTGCTGTGACGACATGTCCCACAGCTCCTCAAACGCCTTCTCGGTCTTAGTCATGCGTGCTTCCAGCTCCACGGGCAATTCGACGCGCAGGCTCCTGGCGATGTGTCTCAGATGGGTATTGGCACGGATGAAGATGCTATTGAAGGCCAGGTCCTCGATGGCGAACAGGGAGTGATCGAGGATCTTATCGATGTCATAAGCCTTGCGGCGCAGCCGTCGCTGGATATCGAGCATGGCCAGCGATTCGATGGTCGGGAAGCGCTCACCGATCGGGATAGATTTTGTATCGCGTCGAAATAGGTTGATGATGCGGTCGAAGCGTGTCTTCTCAATCACCCGTATCCAGAACGGCAGCAAGTGGTCGTGCAGTTCGTTCATCCAGGGAGGCGTGTTATCGAGACCAGTTTCCCAGGGATGGATCTGTAACACCAGACCCTCCTGATGCGGATCACGTTCGTGATACAACCATTCATGATAGGCGACGAGCGCCGGGTACATCTGAGCGTACCAGCTGCGGCGTTCCACCCAGGCCAGCTTGGCTCCAACCTGTACAACGGCTTCGGCCAGCATCGGTGGTTGGGTGGTACCGGTGGTAGTGACATCGTTCGGCGCGTATGGGTTGAGCCAGCTGCGCCAGATATTGCGATCGGTGCGGTACTGCGGATCGTCGCGGAAGATAATGTTGGGCAGCATGCCATTATGCCACTGACCCCTGAGCAAGCTGAGCAGTTCAGCCTTGGCCCGGTCGACATCGAGATGCCTGAGTCCGATGGCGATGAAGCAGCTGTCCCACAGCCACTGGTGCGGGTATAGCCCGTGCGCCGGCTGGGTGTAGGTGCCGCGGTCATTCATCTCGAGTACAGCCTTCGCCTCTTCCAAAAGGTCGGGCTTGGTCGGTTCGGACGGCTTCTGGGGCTCTTCCGGTTCCTTATCCTGCATATGGTTTAGTATAGCGCTTCCGCGAGTGTCTTGCTGTTGGTCCTGTGCTGACAGCGTGTGTCTTTTGCCGGCATAGGCAGGAACCCTTAATGTGTCTTTGGTCAGCGGAAATTCGTGAAACTGAGAGGGAAATCAAAATCCTGGCTGCGCAGCATACTCATCACAGCTTGCAGCTCATCCTTACTGCTGGATGTCACGCGCACGGCGTCGCCTTGGATCTGGGTCTTGGCTTTCGGGTGCTTGTCGCGGATAAGTTTGGTAATGGACTTGGCTTTCTCCTGATCCAGGCCGTGCTTGAACGGTACCTCTTTGGTGGCTTTCAGGTTGCTTTCGGTGATTTCGCCCGAAACGTCTAGCACTTTCTGAGTCTGGTTGCGGGCAGCCAGTTTCTTGCGCACGATGTCGAGGATGGCGTCGATCTGCCAGTCGCCGTTGCCGGTGATCTTGAGGCCGGCCTTGTCGCCGAGCCACTCGACAGCCGCCGGCGTGCCTTTGAAGTCGTAACGGTTCAGGAGTTCGCGCTGTACCTGATCGAAGACATTGTTCATCTCCGCCTTGTCGTAATCGCTGACCGCATCGAATGAAAAATTCGCCATAACCCTAGGATAGCAAATTACAGCGGTGATATACTGGTGACTAAGCATGAGCTATCAGAATCCGCGAATTGCCAAGACGGCCGACCTGCTCAAGAAACGTCTCGAGGAGGGAGCAGACAAGGCCGCTATCCTGCGCTCGGCGGAGTTGAGGGCCTTGTTCGATGAGCTGAAGACTCTCCCGGCGACGGAGCGCAATGCTTTTGGTCAAGAGGTCAACCAGCTTCGCACCGAACTGCAGCAATTGATCGATCGTGGCCGGGATGAGGCCGAGGCATTGCCGCCGATCGACATCACTGCGCCGTTCGACGTCAACGTGCCGGCCGCAAAGCGGCCGGGCCTGCTACCGAGTGCCCAAGGCAGTCGTCATCCGCTCATGACCGAGCTCGAGACCATCCTCGACATCTTCTACCGCATGGGTTTCACGGCCGTGGAATCGCGTGAGATCGACGACGACTTCCACATGTTCGGCTCGCTTAACTTCCCGGAAGGCCACCCGGCCCGCGATGAGTACGACACCTTCCTGACCGTCCAGAAAGACAAACAAGGCAAGCCGTACGTGGCCCCGGCCCACACTTCCATCATGCAGAACCGTATCCTCCGCGAAGGTGCTGCCGACCTTAAGAAGGGAAGGGCGATCGCTGCCGTCATACCGGGCCGCGTCTTCCGCAATGAGGATTTGGATGCCCGCCATGAACACACCTTTTACCAGCTGGAAGGCATTTACGTCGACAAAGGCATCAACACCGGCAATCTGCTGGCGACTTTCAAGACCTTCCTGTCAGAGTATTTCCATCAAGACATCGATGTCCGCAGCCAGCCGTTCTACTTTCCCTTCACCGAGCCCAGCTTTGAACTCAGCTTAAGCTGTCCTTTCTGCCGGAAGCGCGGCTGCGCGGTCTGCTCACAGACCGGCTGGATCGAACTGCTCGGCATGGGCATGATCCACCCGAACGTCCTAAGCCAGGGCGGCGTCGACCCGGCCGAATACACCGGTTTCGCCTGGGGTTGTGGCATCGACCGTCTGGTAATGATGAAATACGGTATCGAAGATGTTCGTCACTTCGAATCCGGCAAACTTGATTTCCTAGGTCAGTTCTCATGAAGATAAGTTTCAACAAGATCCGCTACGCTGGCGAGCATTCGGACGTGCCCGACCTAGCATCGGACGGCCTGGATAAGCTGGTCGAACGGATCGGCGCGCAGCTGGGGGCCGTCGAGGAAGTCATTCCCTACGGCAACCGGTTCGACGGCGTGATCGTCGTTAAAGTGGTCGAGTGCGAGAAACACCCGGATGCCGACAAACTTAGTCTCTGCCGCGTCGATGACGGCGGTGTAGTCAAGGGGGTTGAGCGAGACGGAGACAGCCTGGTGCAGGTAGTCTGCGGTGCGCCGAACGTCCGAGCCGGCATTCTGGCCGCCTGGTTGCCTCCCGGTGCGGTCGTACCGAGCACTCGGGACAAGGAGCCGTTCGTATTGGAGGTCCGCGACTTCCGAGGCAAGACCAGCAACGGCATGTTGGCCAGCCTGAAGGAACTCGGTATCGGCGACGACCACGAGGGTATCCTTGAAGTCGATGCTGACGCCAACCCCGGCACGACTTTCACCGAGGCTTACCGCGCCGAAGGCGAGGTGGTTATCGACATCGAGAACAAGATGTTCACCCACCGACCGGATTGTTTTGGTCTGATGGGCGTCACGCGTGAAGTCGCCGGTATCCAGCAGAAATCGTTCAAGAGTCCGGCGTGGTATGTGGTTGAGCCTAAGTTCCCGGAACCGGAGGGCGAAGCGCTGCCGCTCAAAGTCACGAACGAACTGCCTAAGCTGGTGCCGCGTTTCACGACCATCGCTATGAGTGACGTCAAGGTCGGACCGAGCCCGGGCTGGTTACAGATCGTCCTCAGCGAGCTTGGTATCCGACCCATCAATAACATCGTTGACTTCACTAATTTCTGGATGCTCGAGACCGGCCAGCCGCTGCACGCCTATGACTACGACAAGCTGAAGGCCTTAAGCGGCGGAGAGCCGCACATCGTTATCCGCAAGCCCCATAAGGGCGAGAAGATCAAATTGCTAAATGGCAAAGAGATTGTTCCGCACGCTGATGCCATCATGATCGCCACCGACAAGCAGTTGATCGGCGTCGGTGGAATCATGGGCGGTTCTGAAACCGAGGTCGATGTCCACACTCGTAATATCGTGCTGGAATGCGCCAATTTCGACATGTATTCCGTTCGCCGCACATCCATGACGCACGGTCTGTTTACTGACGCCGTGACCCGCTTCA
>DATNAB010000012.1:0-10890 GCA_035573115.1 Verrucomicrobiia bacterium | reverse complement strand
GCTACGCCGCTGTACGGCAAGATCAGCGACATGTACGGGCGCAAGAAGATTTTCCAGAGCGCTATCATCATCTTCTTGATCGGTTCGGCACTCTGCGGCCTGAGCCACAGCATGACCCAGTTGATTTTCTTCCGAGGATTGCAAGGCATTGGCGCCGGTGGTCTTATGACATTGGTGCTAGCCATCATCGGTGATGTGGTATCGCCACGCCAACGCGGCCGATATCAGGGTTATTTCGGTGGTGTGTTCGGCATCGCCAGTGTCATCGGGCCGCTATTGGGCGGTCTATTTACCGATCACCTGACCTGGCGCTGGGTATTCTATGTCAACCTGCCGCTCGGCGCTGTGGCCTTATACCTCATCTCTACCCGCCTGCACCTGCCGGTACGCAAGACCGAGCATAAGGTAGATTACGCCGGAGCCGGCTTGCTGGCAATCAGTGTGGTCAGCTTGCTGCTAGCTACGGTCTGGGGCGGTGTCGATTATCCGTGGAAGTCCGTCCAGATTATCGGTCTCTTCGTAGGCAGCTTGATCGGCGCACTGCTGTTCATCTGGCGTGAGCATTATGCCAAAGAGCCGATCATACCACTTGGGTTGTTTAAGAATAAGATCTTCAGTGTGTCAGTGCTGTTGAGTCTGCTAGTCGGGGTCGTGATGTTCGGCGCCATCATCTTCCTGCCGGAATATCAGCAAATCATCCGCGGCGACTCGGCCACCAAATCGGGTCTGATGCTGCTGCCACTGGTCATCGGAGTGATGGGCGGCTCACTAACCTCAGGAAGACTCATCTCCAAATTCGGCCGCTACCGTAAGTTCCCCATCATCGGTACTACGCTGTTGATCCTCAGTTTCTTCCTTTTCAGCCATATTGCGGTGGACACCAGCCGTATCCTGATCGGCCTCTGGATGGTTATCCTGGGCGTCGGTGTAGGCATGGTCATGCCGGTCATGACCCTGGCTGTGCAGAACGGGGTTGACCGTAAGGATCTCGGAACCGCCACCTCATCCGTGACATTCTTCCGTAGCATCGGCAGCTCGCTGGGCACTGCCATCTTTGGTGCTATACTCATCAACCGGCTGACAGCCCACCTGCAGAACGCGTTGCCCGGCGCATCCGGCACACAGATATCAAAGAGTCTCGGCAGCAGTGCGGCGGGCTTGCACAACCTGCCACCCCAACAACTACACGTGGTGCTAACAGCATTTTCCCAGGCCTTCAGTGACGTCTTCCTGATCGGTATACCGTTCGCCGTTTTGGCGTTGATAGTCGCCCTTTTCTTGAAAGAAACCCCTTTGCGCACCTCGACCCGCGAGCAGGCTGAGACCGATCTCGGCGGCATCTAAGTTTCGGTGTCCGGGCGGCGGCTATGGGCCTGTCGCCAGGCCTCGATTTCACCATGATGACCGCTTAATAACACTTTGGGAACCTCGTGCCCGCGAAACGATTCGGGCCGCGTATATTGTGGAAATTCGATGTTCTGGTCATCGCCCTGGAAGGATTCGATCTCAGCTGATTGCTCGCCTCCGAGGACTCCTGGCAACAGCCGTACCACTGAATCTATGATGATCATGGCTGGTAGTTCGCCACCGGTCAGCACGTAAGTGCCGATGCAGAAGCTCTCGTCCACCAAGTGCGTCACCCGCTCATCATAGCCTTCGTAGCGGGGACAGATGATGATCAGCCCTTTATCCTCGGCGGCTAGGCGCTTAGCGTCAGACTGCTTGTACGTGTTACCACGAGGCGTCGGCAGGATGACATGGGCTTCAGGGTCATTCTTCTTGGCCTGTCCGATGGCAGCCGTGAGTGGCTCGATCATCAGCAGCATGCCATCGCCACCGCCATACGGCGTGTCGTCGACCTGTCTGCGCGGGCCAAGACCGTAGTCGCGAAGGTTTATGAACTCATAGGAAGCGGCTTGCTGCTCGCTGGCCTTCCATAACATGCTGTTAGAAAGCACACCCTCGAACATCTCTGGAAATAGTGTAATTATCTGGATTCTCATCTTACTCATAATACAAAATAACCCCGCGTTCGGGGGTTATTTCGACACATAAAGCTCCCAAACCGCTTTCTTGTTGCGGTTGGCTCGCAAACGAGCTTTCTCCTTGGTTTGAATGTTCGTCGCCATGTGATGACTAGAGGTTACTATACGTCACCGTTCTGCCGGTTGCAAGTAATTCGTAGTACGCTTTACAACGGAATTAAACATCGAGGTCGTCGAGGTCAGCCAGCTCCTGGCGGGTCTTGGCCAACCGACTACCGGGTTCGGGCTTGTCTTCCGGCTTGTCTTCCGCATCTGCTTCGACCGATTCAGGCTCAGATTCCTGCTCCGAAGTCGGTTCTGCTTCTGTTTCAGGCTCGGTCGGCTCTTCGGATACGGCGGTTTCTGCAGATTCATCATCCGTAGCCGTGTCGTCAGCGATCGCCGGTTCATCTTTGGCCGGCTGCTGGGCATCATCGCTGGCAACAGACCCGGTCTGATCGGGAGTGCCGTTGTCGATGATCTTCAGGTTATAACGGGCGTCGTTCTTGGTACCAAGCGCCCTGAGCAGGGTGCGCAGGCTCTGGGCCGTAGCGCCGCGTTTGCCGATAACACGGCCGAGATCCTCGGGGTCGACAGTCAACTCCAGCAGTACACCCTTCTCGTCAATCCGGCGGTCAATATGTACGGCATCCGGTTTGCCGACCAGTGATTTGACGACGTACTCGATGAATTGCTGGTCAATTTCACTCATGTGACAGACTCCCTGAGAGATTAAGCGATATGAAATGAATTATAGCAAACCTTGTCCGGTTTGCCGTGTGAAAAATCTTGCTTTGACTGCCCCAGCACGGCCGTTTCAGGCAGGAAAATACGTCTGTACCGACATCGTCTGCCTCATAGACAGACGCTTTGGAGAGGGGCTAAGCCTTGGGGGGTTCTTCTTGCTGATCCGAGTTGTCGGATTGAGTGTCTTCGGGCTCTGCAGCTGGCTCTTCTGTGGGAGCCTCCGTAGCCGGTTCTTCAGACGGTTCTTCAGACGGTTCTTCAGCAGCAGGGGCTTCCGCAGGAGCAGCTTCTTCAGGAGCAGCCGTTTCAGGCTCGGCGACGTCAGGTGCCGCTTCTTCTTTCGGCTGGGCCGGTGCGGTACTGCGGCGTTTTTCGGCGTTGCGGACGGTGCGTTCGTGTTTGGTAGGTTCTTTGACCCATTTCGGCAACTTGACGCCTTCACTCTTCAGTAAACGGGCAGCCCGTTCGGAGGGCTGTGCACCATTCTGCAGGTAAAAAGCAGCCTTTTCCTTATCGATAATAAGGGTCTTGGCATGCGGGTCATAACTGCCTAAGGGGGCGACGACCTTGCCGCTGGTGGGCGTCCGGTGTGAATCCTGGACCACCATGCGGAACATAGCGTGGCCTTTGCGGCCGGTACGCTGCATACGAATAGCTAACATTCAAGTCATTTTACAGATAAGCGCCTCTGTTGTCAATAAACAAAGCCGAACCGGGCAGTCATGGAGCTTCAAATGTGAATGTCGGCTGTTTTAGGTATATGGGGGTGTGCGGGTTGTAGAGGATACTCTACCTGGAAACAGGGAGTACAATAAACGACAAACTTCACAAAAAAAATCTAAAACAGCCGACGGGCGAGGTGCGCTGACGCACGTTTACGCTGATCAGCGCACCTCTTGTCGGCTTACGGCTGCGGCTGGGTCACCACTTCTTTGATCACCACTTCTTTGATGATCGTTTCGGTGTACCGGTGTACGACGGTTTCGCAGTGGGGCCGTTTGGCTCCACGTGAGCGTCTGCAGACTCTGTAGATGCTCGTGCTGGTGCACGTCTTTTCTTCGCCGCCGTTTTCGGTGACGGAGCTGGTGCAGGTTTCGCTCGTACATGAGCTGGCTCCGGTGCAGGCGGCAGTGGTTAGTTCCGAGGCCGAAGCCGCGGTGGGGGTTCCCATCACTGCCAGTGAGGCGAGGATCATGAGGACCATGAGGACTGCTGGGCGCAAGTGGCGAATTTTAACCACACTCCTTGGTTGGTGTTTATGAACTTGGAATCGCTGGGACAGCTGATTTGCTTCATAGTGAGATAGAACGAGGCAACAAAAAATCATGTACATTTATTATTAGCTCGTTCTATCTAGAAGAAGCCGTTCATAGATAGCTTAAGATAAGCCGACAGGATCTCTTCAGACAGGAGCATCGCTAGGATACTCAACCGGTCATTAAAGATCCATGACTATTCGGTTTATAAAGTTGCTATCCCCTCAAGAAGAACCCAAGAGTCTACTCTGTAATACTAACATGAATATATAAATTTGTCAAGAATCATACGCGTCATATTAGGTGTTCTTGTAGTGCTCGAGTGCGGCCTCGGCGGCCTTCTGCTGGGCGGCTTGCTTACTGGGACCGCTGCCCTGCCCTCTTAAGCTGTTATTGACGTAGACGCCGACCACGAAGGTTTTGTCGTGATCCGGACCGCCTTCGCTGATGACCTTGTATAAGGGGGTGGCGACGTCGCGGCTCTGGGCCAGTTCCTGAAGATGTGACTTAGGATCCATCCAAGAGCCGCTCGACAAGATGTCGGCGAAAGTACTCAAGATGCTCTCAGTGATAAAACGCTTGGCGGCTTCGTAGCCCTGGTCCAGATATAGCGCGCCGATGACGGCCTCATAGCTATTGGCTAGGATCTGGGCCCGGGCGCGATCGGTACCACGCTTCTCACCACGACTCAGGCGTAGGAGCGGCTCAAAGCCGTATCTGGCGGCGGCGGCGCTGATGCTTTCGGTCCGAACCAGACTGCTGCGCCAGTTAGTCAGAACACCTTCCGGTTCCTGGTACTTGGTGAACAGGTACTCAGTGACCACCAGTTCGAGTACTGCATCACCGAGGAATTCCAGCCGTTCGTTATGCTCTTTGACTGTCTTACGGTGTTCATTGAGATAGGAGCGGTGCGTAAAGGCTGTGACGAGCAATGAGATATCATCGAAGGTGGCGTGCAAGGTATCGCGGGCGAAAGCCTGGTAAGCAGCGGTGTCCATTGCTACAGTTTGGCCTCCCGGACCTTCTTCATGCCAAGCAGTATCAGTTTTCCGATGTCGTCATAGGCAATCTTGTCGACGGCCTCGGTAGCCTCCAGCCATTTGATGTCATTGAGCCAATCCTCCGGGTGTAGCTTATCGCTGTTGCCCATGGCTTCGACCAAATAGATATGCATGGTCATGAGTACTAGCGTGTGGTTGCGTCGGTATCGGAAATTGACCTTGCCGAGCCAGTTATGGACCTTCATCTTCTGCAGGCCGGTCTCCTCACGGATCTCGCGCTCGGCCGTGCCTTTGGGTTCCTCACCGGGTTCGACATGACCCTTCGGGATCGTCCAGCGGTTCTTGGCGTCCTGCATGAGCAGGATCTGGAGAGTGTTTTTCTTGTCGCGGCGGAAGACGATGCCGCCGGAGGTGGTCTCTCGAACGACCTCGTCGATCACGGGTCGGCGCTTCAGACGGAATTTCTTGATACCCTTAATTGGATTGGGCCGGGACATGTTATACCTTCTTCTTTCCTGGTTTAGCGGGGGCTTCGGCCTTCGCACCGGTCTTCTTAGCCGCAGGCTTCTCCGCTGCCGGAGCGGCCGATTCCTCGCCGCCTTCCTTTTGGCGCAGCAGCGTCCCGAGCACACCGTTTACGAACTTCGAGGAATTATCTCCGCCGAAGGCCTTGGCCAACTCCACGGCCTCATTGATGACGACCTTGGGCGGTACGTCGGCCTCGTTCTGCAGTTCGTACAGACCGATGCGTAATACCAGACGGTCCATACGGGCGATCTGGTCGATCGGCCATTCCGGCGCCACTGGTTGCAAGGTGGTATCCAGTTCGGGAGCCTGCTTGCTGACTCCTTTGACAAGCGCCCGGATGAACTCGACGTCATCGAGCATGTCCCGATAGCGGGCAATATTGCGCTCCAGTACCTCCTCGATATCGAAGGTCTTGTCCTGCGCCTCCTGCCGGAGCTCTTCTTCGTAGAGCGTCTGCAGAGCGATGATGCGACCAAGGTGCCTGTTCGATGCCATGTTGTTAAGTTCCTTTTAGCGCGCCGCCGGCCTTATACGGACTTCGCTGATTCGCGCTTTGTCGTATAGACCTTCACCGGGGATTTAGCGTTGACTTTGCGAGCCAGCTTCAGGGCGTGATGGCTGCGGCGGGCGCCGGCCTTGCGCGGACTGGTTCGCTTTTTGGGAGGTTGGCCTCCTGCCATGATGGAATATCCTTCCTGTTATATGCGATTGGCTCTATGTTAACAGATTCCGGCCGCCCTCTCAAGAACGGCCGCCCCTACGGTTCGTGATTGTGCCGACAACGTCTGCTATATAGGCACACGGCCCAAGACTCCTTGTGCATGTTTTCAGACGACGAAATTCACCAGTCGGCCAGGTACATAGATAGTTTTGCGCACCGTCTTACCTTCCAGATGGTCCGCGACTTTACCGTCGGTTTGGGCTGCTTTGATGATGGCATCTTCGCCAGCGTCAGCTGCCACTTGTATCTCGCCGCGCAGGCGACCGTTGATCTGGATGACGACGGTGATCGTATCCTGCGCCAGATATTTGTTGTCATACTTCGGCCACTCGGCGGTATGGATCGAATCTTTATGACCGAGCTGTTGCCAGAGCTCTTCCGCGATGTGCGGGGCGAACGGAGCCAGCAGTTGCACTAGGGTCTCCAGCGCCCAAGTCCAGTCGGCCGCAGCATAACCGTCTTTCGCTTTCAGACGGTACAGCTCGTTTACCAGTTCCATCTGGGCAGCGATGGCGGTGTTGAAGCTAAGGTCCTCCAGGTCCTCAGTGACCTTCTTGATCGTGTGGTGCACGACTCGTCTGAGCTCGGCCGATTCCCCACCACTGAGTTTTCCGACATCCAGTAATTCCTGCGCGAGTGTCCAGACACGCTGCAGGAAGCGATGTGTCCCACCCATGCCTTCGACGCTCCAGCTGACAGCTTGGTTCCATGGCCCGATGAACAGTTCCATCAGTCGGGTCGAATCAGCTCCATAACCCTGCTCGATCAATCCGTCCGGCTCGATGGTATTACCCTTGCTCTTGCTCATCTTCTGGCCGTCCGGCGCTAGGATCATACCTTGGTTGCGCAAGGTGGTGAATGGTTCCTGAAAACCGATGAGCTTCGCGTCAAACATGACCTTGGTCCAGAAGCGGGCATACAGGAGGTGCATCACGGCGTGCTCGGCTCCGCCGATGTAATCGTCGACCGGCAGCCAGAATTCGGCTTTGTCTTTGGCAAACGGTGCCGTGTCGTTATGGGGGTCAGCAAAACGCAGGAAGTACCAGCTGGAACAGGCGAAACCGTCCATCGTGTCCGTCTCGCGCTCAGCCTTCCCGCCGCACTTCGGGCAAGTCGTATTGACGAACTCCGGCACGTTGGCCAGCGGACTCCGGCCGTCGCCGCTCGGCTCGTAACTCTTTACTTCAGGTAATTCGACCGGCAGCTGGTCCTCAGGCACCGGCACGGCACCATCCTTCGGACAATGGATAATCGGAATCGGTGCGCCCCAATACCTTTGTCGACTGATAAGCCAGTCGCGGATCTTATAATTGACGACTTCCTTAGCTGTGCCGGCTTTCACCATGTCGGCCAGGATCTTCTCGCGCATGGCCTCGGAACGCATACCGTCGTACTTGTCGGAATTGATGACGATGCCTTCGGAGTGGAAGTTCGTGTCGGTATCGGTCTCCAGCACCCGGCGGATTTCCAGACCGTATTTCTGGGCGAAGTCATGATCGCGGTCGTCATGCGCGGGCACGCCCATGACCGCGCCGGTACCGTAACCACCCAGCACATAATCAGCTACCCAGATCGGGATCTTTTCCCCGTTGACTGGGTTCACGGCCAGCACGCCTTTGATCTCCACGCCGGTCTTGTTCTTTTCTTCGGCCTGCCGTTCGACCTCGCTCTTGCGCTCGGCCTGCTCGACGTACGCGGCTACTTCGTCGTTGTTCCGAAGCACGGTCTTATGCTCAAGTGCGAGCTTGACCCAGGGATGTTCGGGCGCCAGCACCAGATACGTCACGCCATACTGCGTGTCGTGGCGGGTAGTGAAGACAGTGATGTGAGCCTTCTTGCCGTCAGGACCGGTGCGATTGTTTGCAGCGGAATCATCGAAGTCCAGGCCGAAATCGATCTCGGCGCCTATCGAGCGTCCGATCCAGTTACGCTGCATGGCTTTGATGGACTCGGACCAATCGAGGTCGTCCAGATCGTCCAGCAGACGATCGGCATAGTCGGTGATCTTGAAGAACCATTGCGTGAGTGACTTTTTCTCAACGGGCGCGCCGCTGCGTTCGCCCTTGCCGTCGATGACCTGCTCGTTCGCAAGCACCGTCTTCTCGACCGGATCCCAATTGACGAGCGCCTCTTTCTGGTATGCCAAACCGCGCTTATAAAGCAGCAGAAAGAACCACTGGGTCCAGCGGTAATATTTAGGGTCAGTGCTGTCGATCTCGCGCGACCAATCGTAACTGAGACCCATCTGCATGAGCTGTTTCTTGAAGCGGGCTGTGTTCTCATCGATAGCCTGGCGCGGGCTGACTTTGTGCTGAATGGCGTAGTTCTCGGCCGGTAGCCCGAAAGCGTCCCAGCCCATCGGGTGCAGCACATTGAAACCATTCATCCGGTTGAAACGAGCGATGGCATCACCGATAGTGTAGTTGCGCACATGTCCGACATGCATGGCCGCGCCGCTCGGATACGGGAAATATTCGAGCACGTACTTCTTGGGCTTTTTTCGGTCTTCACTGGCCTGATAGATCTTATCGGCCTCCCATTTAGCCTGCCATTTCGGCTCGATCTCCTTGGGGTTGTAACGCTTCATAACAGGTTACATTGTAGCAGATACTATCTGTTACGGCGCTGCTATTCCCACTCCGTGGTGGCGGGTGGCTTATTGGTGATGTCGAGGAACACCTGGGTGATGCCGGGAACTTCTTTGAGGATGCGGTCGGCGATGCCAGACAGGAAACCTTCGGGCAAGTCGCGACCGGGTAACATGGCTTGGACGGTCATGAAGGTGCTGGTGATGACCGGCCGCAGCACGATGGAGCGTTCGCCGGTCTTGCCGAACGAGAGTGGCAGCAGAACGACCGGGAACTGTTTGATGTCACCGAGCAGGTCGGCGGAGCGCATGGCTTCGAAGACGATGCGGTCGGCCTGGCGCAGCTGCTCGCGGACATCAGCGCCAAGGAGCGTCTTGGTGATGGTGTGCTCGCCAAGCGGGCCAGGCTTCAGGGCATAGATGACGCGATTGACCGTCTCACGGAAATGAGCCGGTAAGGCGTGGGCCAGCTTGGCCAGATCGTCGCCGCTCAAATCGTTATTTTCCAGTGCGACGACTGATAGATGCGAGCGTTCATCGCCGCCGACGCCAACACTGCGAATAGGTAACAAGTGCGGCTTGGCGGTGGCCGGCTGCACCGAGACGAAGGCCTCGATCTCGATCTCCTCCGCCGGCGGCTCAGCCAGTTTTGCGGATCTACGAGAAGCAATGATACGGATAGCCAGGCCAGGCCCCGGGAACGGCTGGCGCTCTACCAGATCTTCCGGTAGGCCGAGTTGGCGGCCGAGTTCACGGACCTCATCCTTGAACAAGTCGTCAATCGGCTCCAGCAGCAGGCCACGTTCCTTCAGCTCCTGCACTTCCTTGACCTGATTGTGATGAGTCTTGATGGTCATGGTGTGACTGTCGCCGGTGCTGTGGCCGCTCTCGATGCGGTCGGCAGCATTGGTACCTTGGAGTAGCAACGCTTCCTTAAGTTTAAGTTCGGCCAATAGCTTGTTCTGCAGGTCGATGAAGGTCTTACCGATGATTTTACGCTTCTCTTCGGGATCGGTGACGTTCACGAGCGGACCGACGGTCTTGTTGCCGATCTGCGTGGTGGCCTTTTCGAAATCGGCCACGGCATCAACCTTATTCACCGGCAGGCCGGCTTCTTTGAGAGCGTCGATGACCATGTCGTCCTCATCGCGCATGAAACCGCTGTCGATATAGAAAGCGTGGAGGCGATCGGCAGGGATGACACCGGCAGCCAGGGTGGCTGCGACACTGGAATCGACGCCGCCGCTGACGAACGCGATGACGTGCCGACCGTCAGCAGCCTTTTTGATTTGAGCCTGTTTGGTCTTGATGATGCCCTTGAGTTGCGATTCTAGGAATTTAGCATCCGGTTTCAGGCCGGCGATGCCTTCCAGGAAATTCCGAAACAGTTGGTAGCCTTCCGGCGTATCGTCGAACACTTCGGGATGGAACTGGACGCCGATCTTATTGCCCAAGGCGATGGCGGAATAGGCGATCGAGCCGTCGCTCAAGGTATGTGAACCCAAGGTCTCGAAATCGAGCGGTACCCGGGCCACGAAATCACCATGCGTGAAAAGTCCCGTGAAATCACGTTTGATGCCCGTGAATAGCGGATGTGTGGTGTCAACCTGGGTGGTCACCCGGCCGTCCTCACGGATAGCGTTGCGGACGACCTCACCGCCATGGGCCATGACCATGGCCTGCATGCCGTAGCAGACACCCAAGATTGGTAGCGGACTCTGCCAGATGTCGGTGTCAGGCTGCGGCGCGGTCTCCTCGTGCGAAGATGCCGGACTGCCGGAAATGATAATCGCGCCGTATTTGCCTTCTATGTTTCCACGTGGCGTGTCCAGAGGGAGTACGTCGGCCGGGAAGCCCTGACGGAGGGCGGCCTTGCGTACCAAATCGACGTACTGGCCTCCGGCATCGAGTATGGCAACGCGGTTCTGCATTACTGACATAATTGTACCATAGCTTACCCTGTTGCTCCCAGGGGTGGCAATGTGATGTTACTCACAAAAATCTTTGATGGCCTGGAGCGTCGCCG
>DATNAB010000011.1:0-5054 GCA_035573115.1 Verrucomicrobiia bacterium | reverse complement strand
TGGCGCGTTGATCGATCCATCCAACGCCGACCACAGCACTACGCTTGTAGACAGCAAGACGCCGTCCAAGCAGTACGGCTACTACGTCCGTGATGGTAGCGGCAATAGCTGTGAGACCAACGACACTCAGTGTTCGCAGTACACACTCACCGCTACATATGAAGGCACCGTCAATGGCGCCAGCAACGTTCAGAAGAGCAACCTCGACTAATAGCGAAGCAATCGACGTTCAAGCCCCGGGCCCGTAAAGTCCGGGGCTTTTCTTAATGATTACGGGTGGGTCAGCACTTCCCGCCAGGAGAGGATGTTGTAGCCCGACGTCAGCGGGTAGCTTGGCGGTGGCGCATATTCGAGGTTGTAGTCGTACTGGGTTGTATTGTTTTCGATGCCGGAGATGTAGCCGTTGGCAGCGTCAAACGCGGCGTCACCGCATTGTGAGCCGCCATCCAACCAGGTCCAGGTCCAGGTCTGGCGGGTCGCTACTGAGCCGTAGAACAGGAATTGCTGGTTGGCGTTGGTCCAGCCACGGGTGCAACGATTGGAGTTGCTGTCATAGTTGCCGGGGTACCAGACCTCGCCGCTCTGGGCCAGGAGGGCACCGTCAACCTCGAAGTTAAATGAGCCGCTACTTGGTGGAGCGTACGGTTCCAGCACGACTGAGTCCTGCGCGACCAGTCCGATGGCATCCGACCCGTTCTTGGTGCTATAGAGGATGGGGCCGGCGATGTTGATATCGGCATATGTCGAGCTGCTGGTGCTGGACAGCCGTCCGGCTGCGACAGTTACCCGGCCGTGATAATTCGGGTTCGACAGGATCCAGACATTATCCTCAGCGAATATGACACCCGACGAGGGCACGCTGACGTTCGTAGCCACGGACTGGGTGGTAAGAGCCGAGGTATAAGGTGTCAGCTGATCGTTCTCGCCGTTGACGTTATAGAGATTGTAGGTGCCGTTGCTGTTCAGCGTGACCAAGTAGCCACGCGTCGAGCTGTAGGTGCTGCTGCGGCGCGGCAGATAGGCAGCCGTGCGATTGGTGGGCGTCTGGTTGCAGGCGTTCGATTGGGTGGCGAGCGAGGCAGTGCTGGAATCGGACGAGAAAGCGACCTTCTTCATGGTGCACAGACTGCCGGAGACCTGGTTGAAATCGACCAGCGGCACCGGATAGATCCAGGCCGTCTTGGAACGGTTGTTACAGTTGACGGGCGAGGTGACGCTGGGGCTGCACCAGACGCCGGGATGGCTGTTGCCGTCCCCGCCCAGATTGTCCGGCGGCACATATGTGGCATTGGCGCTGCTGACAGTGGAGGTACTCGGGCCATCCATCCGGACACCCTGGTTGGAGTGGACGGGGCCGCTGGCCGTCTCAGTATTGCCGAACCACAGCGCCGAATCCGAGGCCACGGCGTAACTGGCGAAAGAGGGCGAGCCGATCTGCGCCTCCACGGTGCGCTTGATGTTCGTGCCGGCGGCCTGTCCGATGGAACGGACGGTCACGACGGACGAGCCGTTGCCCTGCGGCTTGATCCACAATGTGTAGGTACCGTCGTTGACAGCATTGCTGTCGGTGTAGGTGTGAGTGTAAGGGCCATAGCCAAGCTGCGGATCAGGCGTCGCCGGCGTGGTCTTGCCGTCCTTATAATCGGTGGCATTATGGTTGAGGTGCCACAGGTAGTAGTTAAGCCCGGCTTCGGCCACGTTGAAAGCCTGTTGGCTTTTGACGATGTTACCGGTAACGCCGAAATTGGTCAGCGTGACTTCCACGATGGAGGTGGCCATGATACCGAAGGCCAGTATGACGGCGAGAAGTGCCGGGATCATAGATTTATCTTTCTGTTACGCAAACTGATCGTCATGCTCAACGTCTGCCCCTTGCTGCTGTGCGACGCCGGCTCCGCCAGATTGATCTGGATCTGCACGATGCTGTGCTCGTCTGCTATAGGCGGCGTCAGTAGCGTACCGTTAGCATCGTAGTAATTGAACAAGCTGGTGCCGGACACCTGGAAGTAATTGCTGATAATAGTATACGTTTTCTTTTGGGCGGTCAGGAGGGTGCCGTTCGGTGGGTTGGCGGTCATGGGTGTGACGTCGACCTTCAGCTGTGTATTATTGGCTGTCAGGTAGTAGTGCACCTGTGAGACGTAGGCATCGGCTGGCGAGAAATAGGCGTAGACGGTAAGGTCGTTGCCTGATTCAGATACGATGTCAGTCAGCCCGCGCAGCACCTGCGCCAGTCGTTGCGACTGCTGTGTCATCTCACTGAAATCCAGGCTGTCCTGCTGATATTTGGAATACAGGATCAAGTAATTCGTGAAGAAGGAGCCGAATGAAACCGCCACTATGGCGATCAGACTGATGACGACCAGCAGTTCCACCAGGCTGAAGCCGGCGTTTTGGCCTTTGGGCGGCCGCCTATGGGTTGACACCGAGTCCTCCTTGCAAGGGGTCAGTCGGTAAACTAAGCGTATTGCCGCCGACGGTCACTATCAGCTGGGCAGTGCCGACTACGGCACCCGTCAGATTAACTGTGCAGTTCAACTGCACGCCGGCCGACGAACCGGTACATGACGCGGTGAACGTGGAGCTTCCCTGAACGAACTTCACGCCGGTAGAGCAGCTGCCCGCCGAACTACTACATGGGAGATTAGTCCCCTTGATAGTGAAACCGAAGTTCGACAGCGTGCCACCGGAAGTGCTGACGTCGTATGGAGACAGGCTACTGACACGTGGGAAGCTGGAATTGGTGGTCAGCATCAGCCGGACCTTCTGCAGATAGTTCGAACCGTTGTAGGAGAAGGTCGTCGACGGCGGGTTGGAGGGATCATAGGTCGGTACGGTGATCGGCTGCAAGGAGTTATTGCCCCCGTAAGGCACTGCTGCTGCCAAGTAGTACGTGGTGTTACCTATCTTGCAGTTGGTAGCTCCGGCGTCGCCGCAGAAGATGTAACCACCCGGCACCAGGTTGGTGAGTGCGGCCAAGCCGCCAGAATCAGTGGTCGGCCGGGTGTCAGACGGAGTCATATTGTCGTAATAGTAACTGGTGTCGCTGGTGGCGGTGTACTTCTTGTAGCCACCCTTCACATAGACTTTCACGCCGGGCAACGGATTGCCGGCGGTATCGGTCGTCTCGATCGCCAGGCTGTTTGTTCCCTGTTGCTTGAGCGTTAAGGTAACATACGAGGAACTCTGGGCGATCAGATTCTGATTCGGGTATGTCGGTTGCAGGCTACCCCCCGGCGCAATGGTAGTGAGGGTCGAATAACCGCTTTCAGAACCGGTGATCTGATAGCGGAAATTGGTCGTGCTCGGCGGCAGGTCATAGAAGATGGCGATACCGTTCTGATCGGTAGTATCCGTAACGTTGACGGCAGGGGTCGTGAAGCTGTTGGTGACGTTCACTGTGGCACCCGACACCGGCTGGCCGCTGTCATCGACCACGCTCACGAACAGCGCGCCAGTGTTGCTGGCAGTCTCGGCGACCAGGGCCGAGATCTGCGTGTCCACCGAGGCCAGTCGCGTGCCTGACGGATCAGTGACGCTCACACTGACGTCTTTATAATCACCTGGATTGGTGTCAACCGACGGCGTGCCGGAAGGCGGCGGATAATTGCGGCAGTACTGCTGCTTCAATGACTGGTTCGGATACGAGCCGCAGCCGTCATAGGCGTCATCGGCATAGCTGATGGTGGTAGTGATCGTATAGGTTACGTTCTGGATCTTCTTGGTAAAGGAGCCGGGAATGGTATTTGAAGATATGATCGGCCCGCCGGCGATGGCTAGATGGTCATACGGCAATGTCTTCAAATATTCCATCTGACTGGTAGCCAGCGAGGTGGCCACAGCCTGGCGCTGGGTGACGATGGCGCTATGTAAAAGAGAAGTGAACAATGTGAAGGCGCTCAGGCTTAACACGGCCAGAACCGCCAGAGTCACCATCAACTCCACCAATGTGTAACCGGCCTGGCGCTGCCTCATCGTTACCATTATAAGAAAGCATAACGGTTTTACATAATCAGGGGCCGCCGTTTGTTATACTAAAGCTAATACCCCGCGGGGGTGGGCATATCAGATGAAAAACGGCAAAATCCCTACTTTCTTTCATGATAAACCCTTGTTCGGGCTGGACATTGGGCATGGCTCGCTGAAGGTGATGCAGTTGGCGCCGCAACCGGCCCAAAGCGCTGCCAAGAAGACCCACCCCAAAGTAGTCGGCTATGGCTTCACCCGCTTTGACAAATCGGCACAGAAAGACGGCGTGGTAACGCAACCCGAAATTATCGCCCAGGCGGCCCTGGAGCTTTTCAAACACCACCTTATCGGCGACATAACCACCGACCGGGTGGCCCTCGCCATCCCTGCCTACCTCACCTTTACCCGCTCGTTACAGCTACCCAAGCTCCAGCCCAAGGAGTTGCAGGAAGCGGTCGAATTGGAAGCCGAACAGTACATTTCCACCCCGCTTGAGGAGTTGTATCTTGATTATGACATCGTTAAGCAGACCCCCGATTCGACCGAGTTATTCGCGGTGGCCGTACCGCGGGTCATCGTCGATTCATACCTTAACCTGACGCAGATCATGGGACTGGAAACGGTGTTGATCGAGCCGACGCTCAGCTCCTCCGGTCGACTATTCTCGCTGGATAGTAACAGCAGCGAGCCGTCGTTCATCATCGACTTCGGGTCTCAGTCGTCCGACATCAGCATCTACGACAAACATGTGCTCGTGACCGGCACCGTGCAGGGCGGCGGCGAGATCTTCACCGATAACATCAAGAGTAAACTGAATGTCTCGGCTGAGGCGGCCGGCCTTATAAAGACACGCTATGGCCTGGGTGTCAGCAAGAAACAGCGTGATATTAAAGACGCGCTGGAGCCAATCCTGGAGCAGATCGTCAAGGAGATCCGCCGTATGTTGCGCTACTACGAGGAGCGCTACGGCACGGAGCGGCCGGTGAAGCAAATCATCACGCTGGGTGGCGGCGCCAACATGCCAGGCCTAAGCGAATACTTCACGAATGCCTTGCGCATGGCTGTGCGCCATACCGACCCCTGGC
>DATNAB010000010.1:0-6517 GCA_035573115.1 Verrucomicrobiia bacterium | reverse complement strand
AGTCAGCGTAGCACCGGTGCTGGTATTGACCGTGAATACGCCCGTACCGAATTGATCTTGGACTTGGAGTCCAGCAGCCGAGTTGGTACCATTCCGGAAAACAGAGTCCCCGTTATAACCGATGGTTAAGGCAGTATTCGTGAGACCTGCGCTATAAGAGCTAGAGGTGCCGAACAGCAGTTTCGAACCGTTATTAGTAAGCTGCGTGTAAATGCCCGCCTTGGGCGAAGTCGGATTATTGTTCTGTGTCGACCAGAACAGCCCGGCTGTGTAGGCATCCTGCACATAGTCCGTCATCAGATTGATGCCGGCGTTGGTCATGTTTTGAGTAAAGTCGGTTTGAGTGGTGCTCTCCCCGCCGTTATAGACGTTGAAGTTGGTGTTGAGACCCAGCGAACCGGTGTTAATCCCCACGCGACTGTTCACCGTGTCGGCGACAAACAGATTGCCACCGCCAGCGTTCTGAATCTGGAAAGCGGTAGCGGAGTTGGCGGCGTTCTTGAACAAGGCGGCGCCGTTAACACCGGACAAACTGGCCACTGTGGTCAGACTGTTCAGAGAGGAGCCGGTTGCGCCGGCCGGTTGGGCGATCTGGAAATTGAGATTCCCACCGTTGCCCAGGCCCGTACCTTGCCCGCCCGCCAGACTCAATGAAGCGCCCTGAATGTCTGCACCCGATCCACCCGTGGCATGCAAGGTAAAGCCGGTGGGGGCGGCATTGGTCACGCCGTCGCCGAAGTATCCATCATAGATGGCATCAGACGCGCTACCGACGACCAGCTGGTCGGCGGCGGTAGTGGTAGCCCCTCGGCCGATCGCTATGCTGTAAGCGTTAGCGCTGGCTCCCGCTCCAAGAGCAGTCGAGGCAAACGAACCTATGGCACCTTGGCCTACGGCCACGCTGGAATCACCGATCACTGTCGCGCCCTGTCCGACGGCCAGTGCGTAATTATTCGCTCCTACAGATGAAAGGCCTCCGAAGTGCTCGCTGTTGGTGCCCGAACCGGGGCTCGAGATCGTGCCATTGACGGTCAGGTCCGTACCGATAGTGCCGTTGCCCGTTATGTTGAAGTCGGCGGTCTGCGGCGCCGTACCATTCTGGATGTAATCACCTGAGCCACCGGACGGCGTACAGCCGGAAGTCGTACAGATAGCCACACCGTTGATACGGTAGACGCCGGAGGTATTGACGTCGCCGTTCACATCCAACGTATAGCCCGGCGTGTTGGTACCGATTCCGATCCGGGTGGTAGTAGTGTCCGCCACCAACAGATTGGATGTTCCCGTGCTGTTCTGAATCTGGAAGGCAGTGGGCGAATCAAGCTGCGTCAGCACCGTGCCTGTGAACTTGTTGTCGCCGGTGAAAATCTGCGGCCCGGTACCATTCAGTTTGGCCAAGTTCGTGCCGTCGCTCAGATTAGAGCTGCTAATCTGTGAGCCGTTAATCTGATACTGACCGGTGGCGTTGACGTTGCCGGAGGGATCGACGGTAAACTTGTCGGATCCGTTGACCTTGAGGTCTATAAGCTTGCCGGTGGCGCCGCTGACGGCATTGGCCACGATGAGGTTGTCGCCGGCGGCCTGGCCAGTCAGGGTGACCGTACGAAATGTCGCATTACTACCGGTGTTAATATTCTGGGGCAGCGAGAGCGTAATGGTGTCTCCAGCACTGCTGACGGCAATTTGGTTGGCCGTTCCAACGATGTTGAGAACACCGGTCAAGGTGTTGATCGAGGTTACGCCGCCGCCCGGCCCGCTGCCGGTGCAGGAGGTGAACGCCAGCACGCCGGAGCCGTTGGTTTTCAGACAATCCCCGTTGCCGCCGTCACCTGTCGGTAAGGTCAGTGTCAGATCACCGGTCATAGCTCCGCTCTGGAGAGTCAGGGTGTTAGGATTACTGCTGTTTCGGAAGACCAGTTTGCCGTCGACGCCGGTATTGCCGATCGTTAGTCCTGCAGCCCCTTGGATGATCTGACCGGTCGATACCGTGACCACGGTACCGTCGTCACTGATGCTGGAATCGCCGATAGCCTGCGTGCCGGTGAATCTGGCCAGTCTATTGAGCGTACCCGACCCAGTGATACCACTACCCGTACCGGCACAGTTGCCGGACTCTACCGTACAAAGGGTCTGGGTGCCGGTCAGGGCTGGAAAGTTAAATGTGACGTTCCCGCTCAAGGCGCCCTCCAACTGCAACGTGGCAGTGTTCGCGGTCGAGCCATCACGGAAGATGAGCGTGCCGGCAGTGGCGCCAGTGCCGAGAGTCGCTGCGCCCTGGATCGCCACCGTACTATTGAAAGTGTTACCGGCCGTGAAGGTGTTGCCGATATTCAGCTTGGCGATGTTACCGTCGTTGCTCAGATCAGCGCTGCTGATCTGAGCGCCGTTCACCCGATAGATACCGCTGGTATTAATATCGCCTCCCTGTACATCCAGTTTGTAACCCGGGCCGGCCGTACCGATACCGATGCGATTCGTCGAAGTATTGGCCACGAACAGGTTTGAGCTGCCGCCCCCGTCCTGGATTTCAAAGGCGCTCGACGAAGTGGTCTTCACCAGCGCCGAGCCGTTCACGTTCAGCCCACCGAATGTCGGCGAAGAGCTGACGGCGATATCCTGCGGCAACGACAACACTACGTTACCGGTGTTGGAAGAGACCAGCACCTGGTTCGGCGTACCGGTGATACTTGTCACCGCACTGCCGCCGCCGGTGTCGGTAACAGTGTAATGCCCCGCGCCGTCGCTGGTGACGGCCAGGTTGCCCGAACCCGAGGCCAGACTGATCACCCCACCGTTACTGATCGTCGTGCCGTTGATGGTGATGCCCGGCCCGGCGTTCAGCGTCACGGCGCCAGTCTGTCCCTGCAGGCTACTAACTCCCGAACCCGACTGTTGGGCGATCTGCTGCAGAACGGCGCTCGACAGCGACAATTGGTTACCTACCATAGTCAAGCCATTGCCGAGGCCGATGACACCGTTGCTGCCGCCCAGCGAAGCGACCGCCGCTTGGGGTCCCATACTCACGAACTGCGTGCCGTTGTAGTAGTACGGCGTATCAGTATCCTTGTCGAAGTAAATCTGACCGGTGATAGGCGCATTCGGCGCCGGCGTGGGCTTGAGCACCAAAGTATTGCTAACCTGAAGCCTACCGTTGACAGTCAGCTGAGTGGCTTCGCCAATCTGTAATTGTTGATCAGGGCTGACCCCGTTTAGGTTCAGATTGCTGCCGACCGAATAATCCTTCCCGGCACTGCCGGAATTCACCGTGTGGCGGCCAGCAGTGAACCATGTACCGAAACCTATCAGCAGCATTAGAATCACAGCCAGACCGGTGATAGTGAAAGCTCGTCGGTTGTAGCGGAACGGGGAGGGCTGTCCGTCACCGCTTCGCGGCATGGCCATGACAGCCGGTCTTTCCTCCGACAGTTCAGAAGGTATCTCCGGCAGCGGCAAGGCTCCGGTACGCACCGAGATTGCGACAGGCTCCTCTTCCAGACTCACCGGTTCGGGGTGGACAACGGGAATACTTACCTGGGGTGCCGATGTTTGGGGCGTCTCGGACGGTATGTGGACGAACGCACTCTCAGCCGGTTTATCGGCTTCTGCAACCACAGGCTCCGCCGCGTCGTCATGCGGCGGCGATACTACGGTCGTGCCGGAATGCTCAGGCTTCATCTGTTATTTGTACTTTTTGTATTAGTTTTTTACGGTTTTTGATATATTAAGCCGTGATTTTATTTTACGCCCCTTATCAACAGGGGACAAGCAAATCATTTGCGAAATTGAACAAAAAACTGGGGATAAGTCACCGAAGGAGCAAGAACAGCGTCACCCCTGCGACGAGGGCCGTCAGCACCGCCATGCCTAGCACCGACCCTAGGGTACGGAAGATAGTGTACTTGGCCAGGGGGTTACGTCCGACGGCGATGATGCTGCCGTAGATAGAGGCATAGATCAGCGTGACCAGCGCTAAAAGTGCCACGAGCGCTACCAGCAGGCTGATAAGCGCACGCAGTGTCGATACCTCGTGGCCGGTCAGCAGATGGACCACCTTCTGCGGACCGGTCAGATCACCGTCCGCCTTATCGCCATGGCTACTCACGGCTATGTTGACCCGCACCAGGCCGACGGTGATCTGCCGGCTTTTGCCGGCCGTATCGGTTACCATCTCGGTGATCGTCCCCTGGGTGTGGTCATCGAGCGCACTCTGGGCCAGACCGAGCACCTCGCCACCGGCAGTGGCCTTCATGCCGACGCCATTGAACGGCGAGGCGGTAATCTGATCACCCAGATGGACATCGCCGTTGACCGTGCTGACGAGCGCCGAGGCGTTACCGTTGGTAGCAACTTGGGTCGTGCCCTGATTACTGTCCACAGCTAGCAGTGATTCGCCGTCCGCTACCGCCACCCCAAGCAGACGACTGGCATTCTTGACGTTGGCCGGCTGCACATAGTCGGAGTGCGTAGCATCCAATACCACCAGACTACCGTTCGGCAGCCCACCGGTAGTCTTATAGGGGTGAGAGATGCTGGCCGAAGAAGCATCAGCCGGCAATAGGCCCAAACCCATGACGATAATCGCCAGGGCGGCCGGTATCAGCCTCCCGCCTCTGAATTGCAACAGCATGCTATTCATGACGATTACGATTATAGCAGCGTACCCGCCCTTAGCGCTGGATTTCTAGTCGGACGCCGGGTACTCCGGATTCGAAAGCATCGATCTTGTCGATGGTGACCACCGCTTTGTCGATCCGCTTATCCTCAAGGAGTTTGGCGGCGATTTCCATGGCCAGGCGTTCCATCAGGTTGTATGACTGCTTGTGGACGATGTCGACGATGGCATCGCGCAGGCGTGACCAATCCGGCGTGTCATCGAGGTCATCAGAGACGACAGCTTGGCTGCGAGCTACGCTCAGCTCCACCGTAATCTTAAAGCGTTGCGGCGCCTCCTTCTCGTGCTGATGCACGCCGTGGCGGGCAGCGACGATCAGATCACGGATGTAGATGGTCAGCGGCATACTTCAATTTTCTCATAAACGGGCCAGATTATCTGTAAGCCGGGTTCTGTCGGGGCGGGAGCCCCGGCTGATCATCTATCTAGGCGCACCGTTGCCGGTGTGCTCAAGCGGTTCTTACGGTGGATCCTTAGCGGGACGCTTCGGGCTTTAGGCCCGGGAGGGTCCATCTCCTTGCAGCAGACAGGGTTTACCTCTCCTCGTCGTCACCGGCGAGGACTGCGGGCTCTTACTCCGCTCGTTTCACCCTTACCCCTGACGGGGCGGTTTCGTTTCTGTGGCACTTTCCCTAAGGTCGCCCTCGGTCGCCGTTAGCGACTGTCCTTCCCTATGCTGCCCGGACTTTCCTCGTAAGCTTGAATGCTCACGCGATCAGCCGATAATCTGGCCGCGCCAGCATCATATCACCTCTGTTGGAGAATTTCCAGCCCCCAGGTGTTCGTCGAGTGCCTTGTTGACCTCCGCGTCGGCCAGCTTATTGAATTCGCGGGGCACATGACTGAATTCGACCTCATCAAATTCGGTACTGAGTTTCTTGATGGAATCATGAATCGGCCATAAATCGCGATTCTTGATCTTGAAGATGCCTTTCATCTGATTGACGACCAGCAGGCTGTCCAGGTAAGCGTGTACTTTGCGTGCGCCGCGCTGGCGGCACTCCTCTAAAGCCAGCTTAAGTGCTGTATATTCAGCAACATTATTAGTGGTGACGCCGAGGTAGACACCACGCTCGACTAACAGATTGTCTTCCATATCCATTACAACGAAACCGCTTGCGCTTGGCCCGGGATTACCGCGTGAACCGCCGTCGGTGAAGATCTTGACCTCGTCGGGATGGGCGTCCGGCTCGGCTGCCGCTGCATCGGCCGGCGCGGCACCACCTTGAATCGCGTCGATGGCCTTGGCCATGTCGCGGTCCTTATCGGTGATCTTCTTGCCGCCTTCGTGCGTAATCAACCAGATCTGCACCACACTCCATTCGTTCTCCCAACGGGGGTGGTGCTGGTACTGCTCTGCCAGCTCCGCTACCTTGGCCATGAAGGCCCATGCCTCCTTGAAATTCTCGAAATTGAACTGTTTGTACAGCCCGTGTTTGGTTTCGCTCCACATGTAACGTCTATTGTACCCGGCCCGGCGTCGTCCGTCTATGCAGCAGCTAGCAACTCTTCATCGCGGCGGCGTGTCAGCTCCTGCTGCACACCCCGGCCGATGCCATCCAGCAATAGGAACTCCGGTCTGATCTCGCGACTTTCGCCACCTTCGATCAGCTGATCCTGCCGATCTTTCACGTAGGCGAACAGAGTTTCCAAACGCTCTTCCACTTCGGTGGGAGCAAGCTCGCGTACCACCGTCGACATCGCTACGTTGATCACTGTGGCCACTACCGCCTCGCGAGGGCGTCCGGTCGCTTCGGCTTCACTGTCGATCCGGGAAGCATGCTCCGGCACAGAAAGTTGACCAATAAAGCGCTCGGTCTGCTCTTCTGCCCAGGGCAACATCCC
>DATNAB010000009.1:0-6458 GCA_035573115.1 Verrucomicrobiia bacterium | reverse complement strand
TGTTGCTGGCTTTTTGCAGCACCGACCGGGCCCGGGCATGCGCGTACTGCAGGTACGGGCCACTGTTGCCCTCCAGGCTGATGGATTCGTTGACGTCATAAACGATATCGCCACCTAAGCGGTGCCTGGTGAAGGCGTATTTGACGGCTCCCAGCTGCATGTCGCGGGCACTATTCGGGAACTGTTTTTTAGCGGCTTTGGCGACGTCAGCCAAAAGCTCGCCAGCGCCATAGACCTCGCCGGTACGGCTGCTCATCTTGCCTGAGGACAGACTGACGAAGCCGTGTGACAGGTGCTTGGTCTTTTTAGCCAGCTCCGGCTGGATCTCCCCAAGTGCTGCCAGCATGACTTTGAAGTACTCAGCCTGCTCGTGGGCGGTGATGATGACGGACAGCGCCACCTGTGGATATTCTTTATGCTTCAGCTCGGCCAGACCGAGATCCTTGGTTTCATATGTCGGCAGCCCCTTGCTCGTTAGGAAAACGCGGGTATGTAGGCCGGATTTCTCGCCCTCATATACGATCGCACCCTCGCTTTCTTTGAAGACTTTGCCGGTGTTCCGCCTGACCATCTCCATGCCAACCGGTGTCGATTCGCTCTCCAGGTAGCGGCGGTCGGTGCGGATGCCAAGCGTCTTCAGGATGGCATCAAAATCATCAAAACTGAGTTTTTTACCCTGGTCGTAAAGTTCTTTAAGTGAGGGATCATTGGCATAAATCTGGGCGTTAAGGGCATCGATCTGTGCTTTCGCCTGCTCGTCCCTCTCATAAGCTTGCGCGCCTTCGGCATAGAACCGGCCGATGTCGCCCTTAGGCGGTTCGGCGGATTTTTGCATGGCCCACAGCGCCTTCGCCACATGTAGGCCGACGTCGCCGTGATAACTGAGCCGCTTGACCTGTGCACCGGCCGTTTCGAGCAATGAGGCGATAGCATCACCGACGATGTAGCTATAAAGGTGGCCGACATGCATGGCCTTGAAGGGATTCGGATCGCCGAATTCGACCAGCACTTCCTGTCCGGCGTAGCGCTGTGCCGGAGCGGTCTCCAGGGATTCAAACAATGCCCGGTCACTTAGCTTCAGGTTGATGAAGCCCGGCCCAGCGACCGTCACTTCGCTTACCTGATCACCCAGGTCTTCACGTAGCTTGGCGGCAAGCTTCTCGGCCGCTTCGCGTGGTTTCGTGCCGAGTTTGCCGGCCAGTTGCAGCGCAGCATTGGTTGAAAAATCACCGAATTTCTCTTCAGGTCGGGTCAGTTCGATGCGGACGTCCGTACCGAACAGGTCTTTGCAAATATCCGCGATGGTTTTCGCTAAGCGGTCTCTCATTACCTCACAGTTTAGCGCATCGGGGGCACAGCCACGAGCTCCTCCTCCAATCCCTCCAGGGTGGCGAAGTCGATGCCTCGGCCGAACAATATCCATTCGCCGCTGCGTTTCATGATGTCGGCGTGGCGGTGATACCAAGTCGAATAACGGTTATTGACGTGCGAGCGCCAGACGAGTTTTGGAAAATCCTTGGCAATGCAGTACCACAGGCTTTCCCCCACGCCACGGCCCTGCAGTTGTGGCGATACCGCTAGTTTATCGAGATACGGCGTGCCATCGGCCAGCTTGGTCACGATACCAAAGCCAAGCCGGTCGCTGGTGAAGTAGATCCTTTCGAAGTCCCGCTGGTCCTGATAGTGTTCGGGCAAGGATTTGCTGAACACATCGACGATGAGCGCCGAAAGATCCGGCATCAGCTCGCCTATGTCATCCGTCTGGATGATCTTCTGACCTTTGCAGACGAAGGTACCTGAACCTTGGTCGGTCAGCAGCTCTGCCAGCAGTTCGGATGGCTTGGTGATCGAAATGGCCGAACCGACCTCCAGCCGGTCCAGCACCGAGGCCAGCTCACGCAGTTTCAGCGCCATACCGCCGCTGACGATACCGTCTTCGATCAGCGATTCGATATCGCGGATGTTGATACCGGTTATGAGCTCCTCGGCGGTGGCGCCGTCGACAGATTTGAGGACGCCGCCGGTGGGCGTCAGGCTGATCATACGGTGTGGCTTCAACTCGGTGGCCAGCGCCCTGAAGATGGTGTCCGCGTTCACATTCAACGTGCCATCGGCGTCCGCGTTACGCGCCAGCGACTGCACGACCAGGATGGAATGCTGCTCTAGGGATTTGGCAATTTTCTCGGTGTCAACGGAGGTGATTTCTGTCCCGACCAAGCCCAGCGCCGGATCCTGACGGGCCGCGAACAAGGTCGTAGCCGGCACGGTTACGGCCTTCATACCGCCGCCCGCAAAAGCATTCACCAGTTCGTCACCCAACCTGGTAAAAGTGGCTTTTGCCAGCTTCAGTGCCGCCTCATCGGTGTAGCGTTTGCCATCTATGAAGCGCGGTTTCACGCCGAATTTCTCGATGGCAGCGCTGAGTTGGGGACCACCACCGTGCACCAGCACCACATGAATATCATGCCGGGTCAGTTCGCGTAGAGCCTCGACCAGTTCCTGTACGTCCGCCTTATCTTCCAGCAGTCCACCGCCGACCTTGATGAGCAACTGGCGATGCGCCGGGAAATCCTGCAGCGCCTTAAGGTAACGTTTGGCCTGCTTAGAAGGAAGGTCGCCTATCTTGACCACTTTAAGCCAACACCTCATCCAGGACAGACATCGCGAACTCGACTTCTTCGGGCGTGGCGGTCAGGGGCGGCAGCAGACGCACGACGGTTTCCTGGGTGTTATTCACGAACAGCCCCTTTTCCAGACATGCTTCCACGACCGGCCGTGAAGGCTTGTCCAATTGAATGCCGATCATCAGCCCGAGCTGCCGGATTTCCGTGATACAGGCATGCCTCTGTTTCAATTCCGCCAACTTGTCTGCTAATAAATCGGCTACCGTTTTGGCGTTTTGGCGAATTTCCGGTGTCAGTAGTGCCTCCAAAGTGGCGATGGCAGCACTCGCTACCAATGAATTACCGCCGAACGTGCTTCCGTGGCTGCCAGGCTTTACCAACGGTACGACCTTTGCACCGGCGATGGTCGCGCCGACCGGCAGACCGCTCGCCAATGCTTTGGCGCTGGTGATGATATCCGGCTGAATGTCATAATTCTGAAACGCAAACAGCGGGCCGGTTCGGCCCATGCCTGATTGCACTTCGTCAACGATCAGCAACACATCCTTGTCGGCACAGATCCGCTTAATGGCGGCCACATACTCCGGTGTGGCGATATGGATGCCGCCCTCACCCTGGACCAGCTCCAACAGAATGGCGATGGTCTCATCATCAACCGCGGCATCCAAGGCCTCGGCATCGTTCAACGGCACATGCGTGAAGCCCTGCAGGTGTGGCGCGAAGCCGCTCTTGATCTTCTCCTGGCTCGTAGCCGCCATGGCAGCCGATGTACGACCATGGAAAGATCGTTCGGCGGCGATGATCTTATGTCGCTTGCCCTGTCCGTACAATTTAGCGAATTTGATGGCTGCTTCGTTAGCCTCGGCACCGCTGTTACTGAAGAACACCTTGCCGGGAATACTATTCTCGATCAGCATCCTGGCCAGACGGCCTTGGGGTTCGAAATAAAAGACGTTCGGTGCGTGGATTAATTCCTGCAATTGTTTTTCGATGGCCTTAACCACCGGCTTCGGCCGGTGTCCAAGGTTGGATACGCCCCAGCCAGCCAGGAAATCCAGATATTTCTTGCCATCCTGGTCATAGATGTAACTGCCCTCGCCCTTAGCGATGACAATCGAAAAACGCTGGTATGACGGCAAGACATACTTGTCGAACTCTTCGGGAGTCATTTGTTCTATTTTAGTTATATTCGACGTTGATGTCGACATAGTCCTTGCTCAGGTCGCAGGTATAGACCGTGGCTTCGGCGTCGCCGAGCTGCACAGTGACGTTAATGATGAGCTCATCATCGGCCGGATTTTCGACGCCGACGTCAAGCGAATCCTCGGTGATATCGAGACCGAGCGTGCCGACGGTCTGGGCGATGCGCCCCCAGTTGGCCGTCTTACCGTGGGCTGCCGTTTTTACAAGCGGCGAGTTAGTAATTGCATAGCCGATCTGCTTGGCCTGGTCATAATCCTTGGCGCCACGCACGTTCACGGTCACCAGCATGGTCGCACCCTCGCCATCGCGCACCAACATCAAAGCTAAATCCAAGCAGGCCTGGCGTAGCGTCTCCACGAAGGTCTTATAGTCATCATTCTCTTCATCGATCGACGGATTTCCTGCTTGGCCGTTGGCGATGATGGCCAGTGTGTCATTAGTACTGGTGCAGCCGTCGATGGTGATGGAGTTGAGGGTCGTACGGACAGCTTCGCGCAGCGCTTTGTCCAGCAGCTCCGTTGCTATCGCCGCATCGGTCGTTAGGAAAGCTAGCATGGTCGCCATGTTAGGCTGCATCATGCCCGACCCCTTGGCACAACCACCGATCACGATCGCTTTACCGCCGATTTCGCACGTATAAGCTACCGATTTCGAATGCGTATCCGTGGTCATGATGGCGGTGGCGAAATCGTCGCCCGTCCCTGGTTTTTCGAAGGCAGCCTTGATTCCAGCCCGAACCTTGTCTATCGGCAGCGGACGGCCGATGATACCGGTAGAAGCCACCAGTATTTCTTTCTCGCCGGCTCCGAGCAGAGCGGCGCTGTCATCTGCCATCGCTTGGGCATGACGCCGGCCTTCGTCGCCGGTCATGCAGTTGGCGTTGCCGCTATTGACCACAACGGCGCGGACCTTACCGCCTGCAACATTCCGGCGGCTCAGCACGACCGGTGCAGCCACAATGCTGTTCTGCGTGAAAACAGCCGCGGCTGCGGCCGGTGTCTCGCTCCATACCAGCCCTATATCGAGTCGGTCATCACTTTTTATGCCGGCTGCGGCCGCTCCGGCTTTGAAGCCCTTGGCTGCCAGGATGCCGTCGTCAGCCTTCTTCATGCTACCAGTCCTTCGGTCTCATCAAATCCATACATCAGGTTGAAGTTCTGCACGCCCTGTCCCGAAGCACCTTTTATAAGGTTATCCAGCACCGCTGTGACTACGACCAAGCACTGCGCCGGATCGACGGCGACATGCAGTATCAGATCGTTCGTAGCGACTGCGCTTTTGATCTCAATTTCCTCTTCGGCCGAGGCGATTTTCACGAAAGGCTTGCCGGCATAAAAATCTTCGAAAATCTTCTGAGCCTCAGCCTGCTCCAAAGGTTCTTCCAGGCTCAGGTAGAGCGTCGCGAATATTCCACGCTCAAACGGCAGCAAGTGTGCTACGAAGGCCGTTGGCACTGGACGCCCAGCTAATTCCTTGAGCTGCTCCACGATCTCCGGACTATGCTGATGCCTAAGCACTTTGTATGCCTTGAAGTTGTCCTTCATCGCCTTGAGTAGCGGCTCCGTCTGGGCCAGTCCCGCGCCACTGACTCCGGATTTGGCGTCGATGTGCAAACTGATAATACCGTGCTTTGCTAGAGGCGCGGCCGCCAGTATGCTTGCCGTCGGGTAACAGCCTGGATTAGCTACCAGTTTGGCATGCCTCAGCTGAGCAGCGTACAACTCGGGCAATCCGTACACGGCAGCGTCCAGCAGGTGCGGTGCATCATGCTCGTCGGCCTTATACCACTTCGTATAGGTGTCTTCGGAAGACAGGCGGAAGTCGCCACTCATATCGATCACGCGCACGCCGCGTTCCACCAGCTCCGGTGCCAATTTCATGCTTACTGTATGGGGTGTAGCTAAAAAGATACACTCAACCTGCGAAGCGACTTCGACATTATACGGCTTGCAGACCAGGTCGGTCTTGCCTGCGAGCTCCGGCCAGATGTCGGAGACCGGCCCTTCCGTTTTATTGGCAGATACGTAGACGACCTCGGCATGCGGGTGGTCGAGCAGCAGGCGCAATAGCTCGCGCCCGGAATAGCCGGAAACACCGACGATTCCTACCTTGATATGTTCGTTTGCCATCTACTACCACTATAGCAGCATCAGTCCTGCCTGGCAGGAGCACGCGGAGCCGCCGGCCGGACGAACAGCCGAGTACCACGCCAAAGCACGTGGTACATACCAGCCAGAACCACGAAGAAACCGACTATGAGTAAGACCATATTCGGATACGCGCCCGGATGGGCCAGCCGTTCCGAGATGTCAAACAGCAAACCGCCCGGGTTCACCAAGATGTCCCAAGTATTCCAGCGCAGATCGCGCCCCAGGTAGATGGCAGCGCTGCACAGCAGTAACGTGATTCCGACCCACACCTCGGCCGGCCAGCCGCCGAAACGGCGACGGAGCTGCAGATGGACTAAGAACAGGCTGGTGAAACCGAGCACCACGCCCGTGGTCACGAAGGCCGTAAACATCAAGCTGTCATATAGTATGTCCGCCCGCGGCAACTCCTGCAGATGTATAAAATCGCTGATGAGATAAAAGCTGTTTGGTAGGAATACGACCCAAAGAAAACTGGTGGCCA
>DATNAB010000008.1:0-2468 GCA_035573115.1 Verrucomicrobiia bacterium | reverse complement strand
CCAGACACCGGTGGCGATGTCAGGATGGTCGATAGTGCGGATGACCTCCGTCTCGACGTCATGCTTCTGCATGATGCCGGTGCTGACTTCGATCAGCCGGTCGGTATGGCTGGGCTCTGGGGATTTACTCAGCGTGCCGTTGAAGAACAACGCTTTGAGCCCAGTAAAATCCCAATCTTTATCGGCCATCAGCCGACCTGGTTGACGATGTTCAGGATGTTGCCGTCCGGATCCTTGAACCAGGCGGCGCGCAGGTCGCCCATGACGTGGACGTCACCCTCCCGGGTCGCGTCGGGGATATTGTCATATTGCTCGAAGGTTACACCTTTGCCCTTGAGTTCGTTCACGGCCGCATCGACATCATCGACCTGCCAAGCCGCGGCTGTCGCCTGATTGGTGCCAGCAAACTGGGACGGATAGACGAATACGCCGCCATCGCCCGATTTAAAAAACGTGCCACCTGGCGTTTCCATACCCTTTTCCAGCCCCAAGGTTTGGCCATAGAATTTAGTGGCTGCATCCATGTCTTTGACCGCCAGACATGCGCAGACGTCATTACTTCCTAACATAACTCCCCCTCCTTCTTATACGTCTTAGTATACGCCTCGCGGATTTATTTATTAAGGGCGTGCACGAAGCCGGGGACCGATTCTGAAACGGACCAACGAAGACAGTATCACACAGACTACCAACAGATACAGCGGGAAGCCGTAGGTGGCGAAATTCCAATCATTGATCGTGAGGAGTGCTATACCGGCGCTGATAGCGGCCGTCAGATAGTTGAGCCAGCCTTCCGTTTCCGGATGAGTATAAGCTTTTCTGATAGTAGGCGTGGCAGCCAGGCCGTCGGCAATGATACTGAAGATGATGGCGATGTCGCCGTGGCGTGTCAGCAACCACAGCACCAGGCCCACGATGGACAAGGCGCCGCAGGAGAAATCGAAAGGAGTCAGCTTCCAGACGGACTTATTGTTAACGAATGAGGCTATAAGCACCAGCAGCGGACAAGTCCCGGCCATAAGCGTGACCAGAGACTGGATGCCGACACCCTCATGCAACTGGGCGGCGAACGCGATGAACGGCGCCAGCGTCCACATGAACCAGGTCACACGGTTAGGGCGAGTTCTGCCCTTCAGGGTATTGATGACATAGACCATATTCCCGGCAAAACCGATGAGTACGCCGAGAATGACGAAGTTTTGGTTGATCACTGCTGTTTTTTCTTGGGCTTGCGGTCGTGATAGGCCAATTGCCTGCGCAGTTGATCGAGCCGGACAATCTGGGACTCGTAGGGCTTGAACAAGCTGGAATACTGCCAATTCGGTGTCAGGATGTTGGCTAATTTACCTTGTTTCTCGAGGTATTCGACGAGGCCCAGGAAGTCGCCGTCGCCGCTGACGATGATGGCCTTGTCGTAGTTCGGCAGCTCCTTCATGGCGTAGAGCACCAGATCGGCATCGACGTTGCCTTTGATGCCCGGTTTCTCTTTCTCGTCGCCGGCTTTACTACCCTTCTCGGCTTTTTTGTCAGTCTTCCCGGCGTCGGTAGGTTGCGGGTTGGTGACATCGACGGTCGGCTTGAGCACCACCAGGAAGCCCAGATCATGCATGTATTCATATAACTGGATGTTCTCGCTCATAAAGCCGATGAACATGTAGGCATGGCTGACGTCGTAAGTCTTACGTAGATACTCACGAAACTTGCGCCAGTCCATCTTCCAGCCCATGCGCTGCGTACCGAGGTTGAGGTTCTGGCTGTCGATAAATGCGTAGTTGTTCGGCTGTTTAGCCTTTTGTGGCATATCTCCAGTGTACCAGATAGGCCGGTCGACCGGAGCGTCTCAATCGGACGAGTTCAGCAGCGATAATACCGGCAGCCGGCAGATAAACGAAGATCACCAGACCTGGCGGCTGACACAACAGGTCCAGCACTCTGCCTAGTCGGGGTGCCACCGCCGTGGCGCGACCGATTATGAGCCGCGCCGGGAATGGTCGATCGGTATCATGAAGTGCATCGCCGGCGGTAACCAGCCGTCCGTCCGGCTCACGTCCGATCAGGCGGTGAGTGATGGTCATGTCCGGATCTGCCAGGCTGCGGTATGCGATGATGTCGCCCGTCCGGAGGTGTGAAGCCTGGACCGATTGCGTCACGATGGCGTCGCCGGGCCGGAAGACCGGCACCATGCTGGCTGTCTGTACGTTGAGCAAACGTTCGCCGCGGACGTGCAAGATAGTTAGCCCAGCACCGAGCGCAATCGGTAATATCGCTAAAACCATGGATGCAAGCCATAGCAATTTAATTACTGACGGCGGTACCGGTGAAGCTGACATCGATATTTCCTAGGCTGGCGGAGGAACCGTTCACCGCATCGGCCGTCATCGAGACCTGCAGCTTGAACTGCTGCGAGGTATTCGCGTTCAGGTTTCCGAACGGCAGCGCCACCCCACCACTTCCGGCACCGGCTATCA
>DATNAB010000007.1:0-2776 GCA_035573115.1 Verrucomicrobiia bacterium | reverse complement strand
TCAGCCTGAACGATTTCAACGCTAAATTCGCCGAGCGCCTGGGTGTTCCTTCGGTCAACTGGCAGGAATACTACCTGGGCACCATCGAACCGATCATACCCATGCAGGAGCTTTTGGAGTGGACCATTCAGCATTACAAGGCCGGTCTGATGACCAATACCATGCCCGGATTCGTCAGCCAGATGCGGCGCAACAAACACCTTCCGGACGTGCAATTCGACGCTATTATCGACTCTTCAGCGGTCGGCGCCATCAAGCCGGAACCAGAAGTGTATAAAATTGCCCAAGAACATGCTGGCTGTCAGCCCGAGGAAATCCTGCTGATAGATGATTCGCGGGCCAACCTGATGGCCGCAGAGCGCGCAGGTTGGAAGGTATTATGGTTCGATGATTCCCGGCCTGAGGAATCCGCTAAGCGGGCCCGTGAGGTCCTGGAACCTGCCGATGGCCCGGAAGTTATGTCTGAGGCTCAGCCGGCGGCTGAGGTGGTTCAGAATCCGTCTCAGGCTCCTTCTGCTCAGGCTCAGCCGGTGTCACCGGCTCCGCTACCTCCGGCGGCGTAGACGGCACTTCGGCTTCAGCCGGCTTTGGAGCTGGCGGTACCACCGAAGCGCCCGGTGTCGGAGGTGTTTCGGGTTCCGATGCCGCGGTGGGTACGAACGTGAAGCGGTGCAGCTCTGTCTCGAGCGTAGCCAGCAATTTCTCGGCTTCTTGCAGCTGTCCCCTGCTCTGTTCCACCACTTCATGTGGCGCATGTTGCACGTAAGCCTGGTTCCCCAGACGGGCTTTCAGATGCTTGATGACATTGATCTGTTGCCCCTGTTTGATCTGGATTTCTTTATGGTAGTTCTGGGCGGCCTGCTGGCTCACCTGCAACCAAGCGTCATGCTTGGTTGTGATCAGTCGGAGTCCCCCGCCCTGCTCTACTTTCACCACGTCTTTCACCCCTGAAAGTTGCTTGAGTAACGGTGCGTTATTTTGCAGGAAATCATCGCCCGTATAGGCGAGCACGGCCTCGCTGGTGTGGAGCGCCTGGACGATGAACCGGGCCTCGCTGACCACCGTCTGCACCTCCGTGAAAGCGGCCGCCTTGCCCTTATCGGCAGGAATTACCGCACGTTGCAACCTCCCTGCTAACACGCTGTCCCCTTCCCACTTGAGGGTCTGCCAGATTGTCTCGGTGACGAACGGTGCGAACGGATGCGCCAGGATGAGCACCGTCTCTAACAGATATGCCAGCAGCTGTTTGTTCGGCTGGGCTTTGCTGGCCTCGATGTACCAGTCGGCCAGATCGTTCCAGATGAAGCGGTAGAGGGTGTCGTGGGCCTCACTGAAGCGGAAATTGTCGAGATCGGCACTGATCTTTACCTGGGCCTCACCCAGCCGCTGGATGATCCAGTGGTCGGCCACTGACTCGGGTGCGACTGAGCTACGGCTGACTTCGTCACCAATGACGTCCTCGATATAACGCGCTACGTTCCAAAGCTTATTGCAGAAATTGCGGTTGGCGATAATCTTACTGCGTCCCAGCCGTTGATCATTACCGGCCGACATAGCTTGTATAAGTGCGAAACGGAGCGCATCGGTGCCATACTCGGGGATGACTTCCATAGGGTCGATGATAGTTTCGGGATCGCTTTTGCTCATCTTTTTGCCACCCTCGGTGCGCACCAGTCCATGCAGATAGACGGTCTTGAACGGCACCTGCCCCGTCATGTAAGTCGTGGCCAGGATCATGCGCGCTACCCAGAAGAACAAGATATCCCAACCGGTCTCCATAACAGAGGTAGGGTGGTAAGTCTGAAAGTCCCGGCTCTGTTTTAATATGTCATCCAGCGAAAGCGAATAATCCTTGGCCAGGTTTGGATCAACCAGGGTGCTCCAGGTCCACAGTGCCGAACTGAACCAAGTGTCCAGCGTATCTGGATCCTGCTCCCATTCATGCCAGCCCTCAGAGGTGTCGGTCGAGGGCTGTACGCCCACGTATGTCTCCTTCTTGCCGTCTTGGCTAACGCGGTACCAGACCGGGATGCGGTGCCCCCACCAGATCTGGCGGCTGATGCACCAGTCGCGCAGATTGTCGATCCAGTGGAAGTAGACCTTCTCGAAACGTTTAGGCACGATCTTGATATCGCCGTCTTTGATGACGCGTTGCATGACCTGTTTGAGGCTAAGTTTCTCGCCTTTCCAGTCGACGGCCGGCTTGTTCACATCGACGAACCACTGCAGACGGATCTGCGGCTCAATAACACCTTTACCGCGGCTGTTCAAGGCTACGTTGTGGCGGTATTTATCATCTGTTTTAACTAGTAAACCTTTGCCTTTCAGTTTCTCGACGATCTTCGGCCGGGCTTCCTTGATATCCATGCCGGCAAACTCCCCTGCTATGGGCAGCAGTTTCCCGTGAAAATCGATGATCTGCTCCTTATCCAGCTTGTGGCGCTCGGCAATCTCGAAGTCGATCTGGCTATGCCAGGGCGTGATGGTCATGACGCCGGTTCCGAACTTGGGATCGACAGATTCATCTTTGATAACAGTGGCGGTAATAGGGCCGTTGATCCACTCCGCCTGGAAGGTGTCACCGTGCTTGTATTTGGCGTAGCGGATGTCATCCGGATGCATGACAACATATTTGTCGCCGAACTTGGTCTCCGGCCGGGCAGTGCCGATCTGGAAAGGCCCGTACTGAAAGGTGTAGAACGTCGCCTGCTCTTCCTCGTGGACGAGTTCGTCGTCAGAGACGTTGGTCTCCAGCTTCGGATCCCAGTTAACGATG
>DATNAB010000006.1:0-7274 GCA_035573115.1 Verrucomicrobiia bacterium | reverse complement strand
CGCCGACTGTCGCTGAAGCGGCTGGGCGTCTTCGGTATCAGGTTGACCAGCCCAGGCTTCACGACCCTGGAGTTAGCATCGCCGCTGCTCAGGACTCCCATATTGCGCAACTTGCTGATGACTGCACTCTGCTGCATCTTGAAGACGTGTTTGCCGCTGACCACGGCATAATCCTCGCTAGCCGCCGGATTCTGCATCTGGCCGATGACGCTCTCGAAGGTGGTGCGATCGAGCGCAGCAGCGTATTTATCGTCGGCACGACGACGATCGCGTTTGATGTTACGTGCGAAGGCCGTGTCCTGATCCATCTGGAACCAGACAAGCAGCGGTTGGGCTCGGTAGGCGTAAGCCATGCTATAGAGGGCGCGGCGCTGCTTGATACGCAGGGCGTTCACGTCGTAAGCCACACTCAGACCCGCCGAGAGGAACTCCTGAGCCATGTAGTCCATCAGTTGGCCGACGATATTATTCTCTTGCTGGTCATAACGCGGCTCTTCGAACAGCTCCCCGCGGATGCGATCAGCCTGCAGATGTGCGGCCTGTACGTTGGCACAGAACTGCCGGGCGAAATACGTCTTACCGGCGCCGGGATAACCGTAGAACAACAACAAGAAAGGCTTGGTGGGATAGATTTTTGCCATATCATTCATTTATAGCAGATTTTCACACCTTTAAAAAGCTACAGCGGGATGACAACCACCCTGTTTTAATTTATGATATACTCTGTTGGCGCTTGTAAAGGGGCATAGTACAACGGCTAGTATAAGGGTCTCCAAAACCCTAGATCGTGGTTCGATTCCACGTGCCCCTGCCAAATCTGTCGATAATTATTCTCTGTCTTCGAACAATGCCTGCAGTGCAGGATTATCACGAGGGTCCTGATCGGTGGCCAGATCAGCGTAGACTTCCAGCATCAGGCCGGCCCGCCTTGCGATATCCGGATCGGCTGACTGCTGCAGCTCCTGGACCACAGGCAGGAAAAGTTCGACGTCCGCACGCGCTAAAGCCTCGAGCGCTATGCCGCTCTTCATCACTTCCGACACCCCGCCTTCACTCAGGATAGCCCTGTGCAAAAGGCCCCGCTCTTCATTGTTAGCTGGGTCCTTGGCGGGATTATATGTGCTGCCTTCCATATCATATAGAATAATATGGACTTAATTTTCTGTCAATAATGTGTTGAGCTAGCGTTTCGGGGCTTCGTTGCGACCGAGGTTCTTCTTCGTTTCGGTGAAGACAATGTGCCGGCGCAGCTTTGGGCTGTATTTCTTCAGTTGCAGCTTGGCAGGAGTATTCATGGTGTTTTTAGTCGTGTATAGACGCGCTCGCCGGTTTCCTCGGCGACCAATCCGATAATCTTGCGCTTATCACCTTTTTTAGCCATAGGACAGTATCTTACCAGACAAGCTGTCACTTGTAAATGGAGCCACCTGTCGGATTCGAACCGACGACCCTCGGTTTACAAAACCGATGCTCTAACCAGCTGAGCTAAGGTGGCCCGGACAGTGATAAAGTGTAGCAAAAACAGAGAGGGTTTGCTATCATTGTCAGGTCTTTAGGCCATCTTAGCTCAGGGGTAGAGCACTTCCATGGTAAGGAAGGGGTCCCGGGTTCAAATCCCGGAGATGGCTCCACACCCGTGCAGGGTTAGTGAAGCGGTCAAACACGACAGACTGTAAATCTGTTGGCTTATGCCTTCGTAGGTTCGAATCCTACACCCTGCACCATTATTATTCATACCATATTCTTGACTTTATAAATATATTTTGGTATAGTTGCGAATTAAGGGTAACTCAAAGACTAATGTAACCGGAAGGCTCAGCTCTTCCGCGTGGGAGGAAACTGTCTCTATGAAGAAAGCCCGTCAGAACAAGGCTACCAAGGTAGCCGCCAGTAGCATCATCTGTGTATTGCTGCTGATCCTCGGTTTCGTAACCTTTTATAATCCGAACGATAATAAGAAAGTGCTCGGCGCCGACGCCGTCCAGTTTTCCCAAGGGGCTATCGGTCCGCAGGGTCCTCAAGGCCAGATCGGTCTGACAGGCCCGCAAGGCTTGCAAGGCCTGACCGGATTGACCGGCCCGCAGGGACTACAGGGATCGAAGGGTGACACGGGCGCGACCGGAGCTACCGGGGCGGCCGGGATACAGGGCGCAAAAGGCGACAAAGGTGATCAAGGCAGCCAGGGCGAGACTGGTGCTACCGGGGCTACTGGCGCTACTGGCGCGCAGGGTCCGATGGGTCTGACCGGCGAGCAGGGCTTGCAAGGTATGCCCGGCTCCATGGGACCGCAAGGTCCTGCCGGCGCTCAAGGTGAACAAGGTATTCAAGGTGAGACCGGTCCGCAAGGACCTATTGGTCTGACCGGTCCGCAGGGTCCGCAGGGTGACAAGGGCGACACCGGCCTGACCGGTGCCGACGGTGCCCAGGGGCCCATCGGTCTCCAAGGTTCCACCGGACTGCAGGGTCCTATCGGTCCAGCCGGTCCACAAGGTCCTCAGGGAATCCAAGGCGACATAGGCCTGACCGGCCCGCAGGGCGAACAAGGTATCCAGGGTCCGATGGGTCTGATGGGTCCGCAAGGCTTGCAAGGCATCCAAGGCGTCAAAGGTGATACTGGCCTGACCGGTCCGCAAGGACCTATTGGTCTGACCGGCCCGATCGGTCTGACGGGCCCTCAGGGTCCGCAGGGTATTCAGGGTGTTAAAGGCGATCCAGGTCCCCAAGGTCTGATCGGTGTTCAGGGTATCCAAGGTGTTAAAGGTGATAAAGGCGATAAGGGTGACACTGGTGCCCAAGGCGCGCAAGGTCCGCAAGGTCCTCAAGGCGCAGCTGGTCCCAGCGGTGCAACCCTGGTGAATGGAACTCCGGTCACCTCAATCGCCGGTGCCAATTCAGGTACCCAGGTCACGGCTACGGCCACCTGCCCGGTTGGCAAGGTCCTCCTGGGCGGCGGCGCACGCGTCACAACCAATTACTTCTCTCCCGACGTTGTTACGCTGGCATCATCTTACCCTAGCAGCACGAACATCTGGACAGGCATCGGTACGGTCCTGTCCGACCTCGGCAGCAGCCAGAGCGGCAAGACCATGACGGTCACCGCCTACGCACTCTGCAGCCAGTAAAGCTGGCGACCTGGCCTCTCTAGATTAATTCCATCGCCCTGGCATAGGCGACGTTCATGGCCGCCGAACCGGCAGCACCTAAGACAAGGTTGTCGCTGCTGAACTCCAGTGTGGCGTTCCGGCCGTCCGGTGTAACATCGGCGATGCGTGTCCTGACCTTCATAGGCTCGGTCCTACCCAACTTGAACATGTGCTTCTTGTGCGGTTTCTTAAGTTCCTTCGTCTTCTTCTCTACCTTGACCGGTTTAGTCTTCGGTGAGTCCGGACCGTAACCGATATCACGCAACTCTTCAGGGGCGCGGAGCGCCTTGAGCAGTTGCTTGATCTCGGCACGCGAGGTCGGCCTGGCGAAATGCAGCTTCAGCCAGGCATGATGGCCATAGACCCATGAAGCTCGGTTCAATTTGGCATTGATCCTGATGGTGGCAGGCCCTTCCATGGTACCAAGCAGCCTGGCTATGTCGGCCTCGGCGGCCTCGGGCTTGCCATCGCCGATGGCCGAGATGTGCCCTACATACCTCTTATCGATTTCCGTCTTGTCTTCGTCGCTCCAACCCTGCAGGGTTTCCAGCCCCATAGTCTCTATGCCGATGGCTGCGTGGAGCGGGGCGGCTACGATGCCGACCGGGATCGCTATCGGACTGCCGGTGGCCATGATCCGGCCTTGACGGAGCTCGCCGTAGAGTTCCTCAAGCTGATCACCCCCGATATAGGCGTTGAAAAGAGCTACATCGGGGCGGTCGGTATTGGCGTCGGAAGTGGTCACTAAGAGGGGTCTGTCGTCGGCCAGGGCCACTTCGTTCTCGAGCGCATCATCCTCGCTTAGATGCGAGAGAATCACCGGGGCATCAGTGTTATGTACCGACTCTAGGCTGATGACCGGTACCGGTGCCTGGATGGCGGCGGTATTAAGCGCCGTCTCACCCAGGACATGTTGGCGGATAAGTTCTTGGTCGGAGGTAGCGACCGCTTCCAAGACGAACGGCGAACCGGGATAGGCGATTATTTCCCGCAGACGCTCCGCTACCAGACCTTCGGGCCCAAGCTGGACAATACCGATGCGCTCTTCTTGAGACATCAGACTATTATAATATAATTTGGGAAGAAATGCTAGACGACGACCCGTCGTGGACGGAGGATGCGCTTGGCACGGCCAGCCGGTACGATCAATTTCTTGAGCTTGTCTTCGATCAGATCGGCCTCCTCGGCCATATCATGGCTGCGGTAGGCCTTCAGAAGGAGTGTGTAGGTTTCCTTATTCGGTTCGAGTTCGGCAGCCCGTTCCAGCTCCTGGAACATCAGTTTGTCGTTACCAAGCTTCTCCTGGACCTTTGCGTAAGCCACATGACGCGCAGCCAGATTGTCTTCGAACTTCAGGGCCTGCTCGAAAGCAACGGCGGCCTTTTCGTAGTTTTCCGTCTCGTAATAGATCAGGCCGAGATTGTGTAGACTGGACGGTGTCGATTCGATGGAAGACGCGATCTCGAAGCAATCGATAGCATCACGGTATTCCTTCTGCTTTGCATAGAGGATGCCGAGCCGATTATAGGCGGCAGCGTTCTTCTCATCGATCTTCAGAATGGTCAGAAGGGCTTTTTCGGCGCGCAGGAAACGGTTTTCACGCATACCTTGATGCGCGATGTCCCAGAGTTTGCCCAGCCGGTCCCCTACCTTGCGTGAGACGTTGGCGAACTCGTCGTCGCGCAGCACGGCGTTCTGATACGCCAGCCCCGCGAACAATGCTACTATCAACAGCTCATACATCGTCTTATGAGTCAGTATAACATAAGGTTTTAGAGGCTCAACATGAGCCTGGTCAGGACCAGTTTCGACTGGCCGTTTCCACTAAGCGCTTCGCCAGCCTCGTAGCCGGCTCGTAAAACGGCTTGCCACTTCTTGGCAGCCGGGCCGCTGGCGGTCTGCAAAGCGACATGCGCCATCTGTTGTAGGATGCTTGTAAGGTCAAGAGCTAGGGGGCGTTGCTTGGCCAGTTCATCGACCAATGTAAGCCGTTCATAGGCCGACTGGCTGAGCAGGCGCCGAGCGTAATCGGTCGCTTGGATGAGTGGATGCTCCGATTCCTGGAGCAGCGCGTCCATCAGGCCGGGCAGACCGCCGCTAATGGCATAGGCTCGCTCGATAGCCTGTTCCTCAAAACCCTGTTTCTTGAAGTGCACAATGAGTGCTGCCGGTTCCAACCGTCCGATCGACACGGCTTGTGCACGGGAACGGATGGTTGGCAGAACTCCTTGTTCATGATTGATCGTCAGGATGATCAGGGTACCTGTCGGCGGTTCTTCAAGCATCTTGAGGAGCGCGTTCTGCGCTTCAAGCGTTAACAGATGGGCGTTTTCGATCACTACGGCGCGGTCATGTTCGGTTTTGCCGGGCACTTTGAGCGCAAGGAACTGCTCAAGCTCGCGTACGGCTTCGATACCGATGGCCTTGCCTTCCGTCTCCGGTGCGATCAGGAGGGAATAGGGATGGCCGATGAAACCGCCATCCGGCAACTGCAGCACTGTCTCCGCCAGTTGCAGCGCCAAGGTGTGTTTGCCACTGCCGGTCGGGCCGATGAGCAATAGTGCGTGCGACGGCGCAGCGATGAAAACTTCCAACTGCTGTCGCGTTAACGGATGCAATGTGAGATCTTTCATACGCCTGCCATCTTCTTGAATGTGGTCGGAGTCGGGATGGTGAAGGTCTTACGTTGGCGGTTGGGCAGGGTCAGTTCCAAGCTATGAGCGTGCAAGAACAGCCGTTCGGCCGGCGGGCCGCCGTACAATTCATCGCCAAGAATCGGATGCCCGATATGACTCAGATGCACCCGCAGCTGATGCGTGCGGCCTGTGGTGGGCTGCAGCTCCAATAGACTACAGGTATCGTTAGCAGTCAGGATTTTGTAATGGGTAGTGGCTGATTTGCCATTCATACCGGCACGGAAAGTCTGGGGCCGCTTAGGATTACGTTCGATAGGCATATCGATCACGGCTTCGGGCTCGTCGGGCGTTCCGGCCACGACGGCCTCATACCGCTTCTTCGTCTTGCGCTGAGAGAATTGCTTCTGCAGCCAGCTTAAGGCTTGCGGTGTCTTGGCGCAGATCATGACGCCGCTGGTTGCCCGGTCCAGCCGATGTACGATGCCGGCCCGTTCATCTTCCAAGCCTTTTACCCGGTTGCGAAGCCAGGTCGCCACCGTCGCTTCCGGATTGAACACACCTTTGCTGTGCACCAATACGCCGGCCGGTTTGTCGATGACTACGCAGTCATCATCCTCGTATAACACTTCCAGTTCGATGTCAGGCACAACCTCTGTGGTAGGATCGTGGCTAATCTCCACCGCATTAGTGGATCGGACCCTGTAGCCGGCTTTCGTCTGAGGTTGGCTGTCGACGAGCACTTTGCCTTGCTCTATGAGCTTGGCGGCGGCGCTACGGCTTAGCCCTGGTATCTGGCGTACGACATACTGGTCCAGCCGCTCACTCTTGCCGGTTTCCTGCTCCTCCATCAGCGCAGGCCGACGGCTTTTTGCACTTTCAGCAGCGTGGCGTTAGCCTGTTCATTCATCTGCTTTTCAGAAACTTCCAATTTGTTCAGGATCGTGTGTGCATCAACCGCCTCTAAACGGGTTTGGAAATCTTCCAAGAAATCAGCAACCGCGTCGGCGACCGCTGTTTTAAGCGGACCATACTGTTGCTGACCGGTGAATTCGTCCGGTTTGCCGCCGAACAGCTTTAGTATATCGAGCAGGTTGCTGACGCCTGGACGCTTGTCGTAGTCATATTGGATTTCACCGAGACTGTCGGTTTCGGCGGCCATGACTTTCTTGCGCGCGGTTTCGGGACTGTCGGTGAGAAAGATAACGCCTTTGCCGGATTCGTCGCTCTTACTCATCTTTTTAGCCGGATTCTGCAGATCACGGATGCGTAAACCTTGGTCCTTGCCGAAGAATGTATGCTGCTCTTTGACCGGCTCCGGCACTAGGAAGAGGTCACCGAAGCGTTTGTTCATACGTTCGGCGATATCGCGCGCGAATTCCAGGTGCTGCGTCTGATCTTCTCCCACGGGAACATACTTTGATCCATACAGAAGGATATCGGCAGCCATAAGCACCGGGTAATTGAAGAGGCCGACAGACAGCCTTGCTGATCGGGC
>DATNAB010000005.1:0-3579 GCA_035573115.1 Verrucomicrobiia bacterium | reverse complement strand
TGAGCCTCGGTAACCTTGGATCTCATACCCCCGCTCTCGCCGTTGCCCTCATCCCGGATAAAGCCAAGAGCTTCCGTATAGTTCGCGGCCGTGACGGTCGGCACCACCAGGCGTTGATCATCAAGAAGGCCGTCGACGTCCGTTAAGTAACATATGTGATCGATGCGCAACAGTCTGGCCACGAGAGCCGCTACCTTATCGTTGTCGCGTGAATGAGCCAGATCGGCTATACCTTCAGGATTGGTCGCATCGTTCCCGTTTATCACGGACACGACACCAAGTTCCATATTATGCAAAAGTAATTCTCGAAGCGCCCTACTCTCTTCTTCGTCCTGCGTCTCACGTGTCGTAGCGGGGACCTGAGCCGTCTCTATTCCATAGTGGGCGGCTTCCTCTTCCCAAACCATGTAAGCCGAACCACTGCCTCGGCTGGCATAGCTGCGTTTCTGTATGTCCGTTTCTTTTTTAGGGTCAACCGGCGCTTCACCGGCCGCAATTAAGCGCCGGTTGTGTTTGCCTCGGCCTTGGGCAGTGGCCCCTCCCGCCGTCAAGACGACCCTGTGCCCCGCCTCTCTTAATTGGAAGATCTGGGCAACGTGATGAGCCACCTTGGCACGTGACATGCCATTCTCATCTGTCACCGTCGGCGACCCATATTTAACTTCTATATTAGCCATGCTTTTCCCAAATAAAACCAAGCCCGTTTATAAGACTCTTATTTTCTATATAATAACACTATTTTATATGGAATACAAACAAGCTCAAGAAGGCGACACCGTTCTTGACGGCGTGCAGCGTGATGCTGGCCCACAGGTTACCCGTCAGTTCGCGCAGATATACCAGCACCAGACTGAGTATGAAAGTGTCCAGCGCCGCGATGTAGAGCGGTCCGCCGTGGCCGCCTTCCGGCAGGTGTGCCGCCGCGAACAACAAGCTGGTCAGCACAGCCGCGTACACCACCGGCATGATTTTCTTGAGCGTGCCATAGAGAAAGCCGCGGACCATGATCTCCTCGACCAGCGGTGGCAGCACCACTAAGCTTACGAAGGTCATGATGAGCGGCCAGGAACCATGCACATCGTTGAAGCCGATCTGTTGCTGTTGGTTGACATTCAACGCAGGCACGAAATGACTGACGACGGCCACGCTTATCAGATAGATCAAGTAATACGCCGGCACCGCCAGCAGCCCGTACAGCGGGTCGCTCCAACGCGGACGCTTCAGACCGATGCGGCCGAAGCCAACACGATAATGCCGCAGAAACCAATAAATGGCACCGACAGTCAGCGCTTCGGCCAGCAAGATGAATACGAACTGCGCACCGACCGAGTTATTGACCCATTGATCAGTCTGTTTCGCCGACCAGTGCCGGAGGGTCGGATATAAAAGCAACAAATTACCGGCCACGACCTGCGATGCGTAATAGACGAAGAAGACAAAGACCACGCCCAGCCACGGCTTCCAGGGCACCGCAAGCGTGGCTGGAACGGCCGGTCCGGCCGCGGCGGTCTTAGAAGAAGCGTTTGACATCGACGACCGTTATCAGGATGACCAGCCCGATGAGCACCGCGAAACCGGTGGCATTAATAATTTCCTCGCGCTGGGGCGAAAGCGGTTTTTTCAGCCCGCGGCTGATGAGCGTCAGCCATAGCCGGCCGCCATCCAGAGCCGGGATTGGCAGGATATTCATGATCGCCAGCGTCAACGAGATATAAGCGATGATGAACAGCATGAACTGGTAGCCAATCAGGCTGCCGCTCTTCAAGATGAAGAAGATGCCGACGGGTCCGGAGACCTGGTCGCTGGCGGCTGTCTGCCCGTGCTGACGCGCAGTGTTATTACCGGTAACGGCGCCGGCGACCAAGCTGCCCAGCCCGCCGAGTGCATGCCCTAGCCCTTGGAATGTCAGACCGGTCAGCTGTGCGCTGAGGCCCGCGGCTACGATCGGCGCCGACCAGGTCGAACGCTGCAAGGTGAAGTCGTTCGGCACAATCCCTAGGTAACCCTTTGGATTATCAGTCTTCTTGCTGGCATCGACCTCCTTGGTCGTCAGCAGCTTGGCCCGCGCCTGATGGCTCTGCCCCGCCCGGGTGTAGTACACGATGACCTCTTGCCCGGCAAAACGCTTCGTAATATCCGGCAACTTCTCGGAACTCTCAACACTCACCGGACTATAATCGGGTAGGCCGATGTCATCGAGTTCGTCCTGGCTTTGCAACCCGGCCTTGGCCGCCGGCGAACCCGGCTCGACGTAGCTGATCAGGATCTTGGATGACACCAGGTGCTGGTCGACCGGCACTTTCTGGTCGCTGCTTCCGTCCTGGGATTCGTCACGTGCCACCGCCGGTTTGCTCTTGAGCGTGAACTGGTTGTCAACGATCTGTGGCATACCGATAAGCCCGATGATAGTGAAAAGCACCAGCGCCACGAGCAAGTTCATGAACACCCCGGCACCCATGATCTTCGTCTTAGCCCAGACGCTGGCCGATCCGAAAGTCCCCTTCCCGGTGTCGGTGTCGTGCTCACCCTTCAAGCGCACGAAGCCGCCGAGCGGTACGGCGTTGATAGTAAATAGCCAGCCGGCTTTCATCTTACGTGCGTAGAGCCGCGGTGGGAAAAAGATACCAAACTCCTCAACCTCCACGCCGTTACGGCGAGCGGCAATGAAGTGTCCCCACTCGTGGATCACCACCAGGCCCACGAACAGCAGTATCCCCACAATTAAGAGCAGTATCGACATTTATACATTGTAACAAACAGCCGAGGCCACTTTACAAACCATATGCGTGGTTTATAATGGTGGTTGGATTCAAAGTAAAGCCAAAAACAAGAAACTTTACGTAACAGAGGTGTAGATGCGTCGGATAGCATTTCCGGACTTAGGGGCCAGAACGAATTTTGCTGCCAGCACACCGCAGCTTCGACTGGCGGTGGCTGCTGCTCAGTCGGCCGTCTCTCAGACCGCCCAGATCACCATGGCAACCTCTCTGCCGGCCACCGACCGTCCCGTCAAAAAAAGCACCAGCCCTAAAACTTCGAAACATCGCCGGCCCTCTGCGCACGGAGCACGTGAACTCCTCCGTGATCATCATCTCATCGTGGCTGCTCTGGCCCTGCTCGTCTTCGGCGTAATCGCCATCCGACTGGGCGGCGATTATTGGACAAAGACGCACGTGACCAACGTAGCCAAAGCCACTCCGATAGCCAAGCTACCAGCCAAGTCGATCACCGGTTTCAACGTCACCGTGCCGGCCGCCGAATTGCAGAGCAAACTGCAGGCCATAACCAACCAGCCTTCCACGTTGACCGTCGGCACGAACTCCATGCAGGTTGATAGCGACACCATCAAGAGCTGGCTGCAGATCACTGCTAATAAATCCAAGACCGAGTATTATATCCATGTCAATGAGGCCGCCATCCCCGGCTCACTGACCAAACTGGCGAACAAGTACGTCAAGGCGCCGATCAACCAGGTCACGACCACTGAGGACGGCACAAGTGTCGTGGCTGTCGGCGGACGCAACGGCACCACCCTGACAGATCCTAAATCATTGGACGCCCAGGCCAAAACCGCCGCCA
>DATNAB010000004.1:0-2132 GCA_035573115.1 Verrucomicrobiia bacterium | reverse complement strand
AAAATGGTCCGGCAAGTCCAACTTTACGACGACCGGTTGGATTTCCTGGAGAACAAAGCCCGCGGCCCGTTCGGGGACTACACCGACAACAGCCATCCGTATGTCAACCGGGGTGAGCCGGCTTATGATTTCTTCGGCATTCCAGTCTACAGTCCGTTTGGGATCGGTGCCGGCCCGTTGCCGACACCGGCGTTCATCGAAGCCGCACTCAACAAGGGCTTTGACATCGTCACCCTGAAGAACGTGCGCACCGACGTCTTTCCTTTGAATCCGTATCCCCAGGTCCGGCCCGTGGATATTCCGGGGAACCTGGACGTGCGCCCGGGCGTCAAAGTGCGGGTAGCCGACAAGTACACCGACCGTTTGGCGGTGGCCAATTCGTTCGGCATCCCGTCGGTGTCACCGGCCGAATGGCAGCCATACATCCGCGGAGCCTATAAGCTTCCGGAGAAGGGGCAAGCGCTGCTGGTGGCTTTCCAGGGCATCGCCCGCGGCCGCGGTCGCGACGACTTCGTACAGGATCATGTCCACGGCGTCGAGCTCATCAAGGAGACAGGCGAAAATCATGTCATCGAGATCAATCTGGCCTGTCCGAACGAAGGCGAGGCGGTACTGGCATGCTTCGACACGGACATTTCCACACGCATCGTCACCGCCGTCCGCGAAGCCAACCCGGATCTGAAGTTCCTCATCAAGATCGCTTATTTCGCCGATCATGAGCAGCTCAAGGGTCTTATAAAGAACGTCGGCGGCCTGGTGGACGGCATCACGGCCATCAACACCATACCCACGCTGATAGTCGACAAAGACGGCAAGGAAGTATTCCCGGGGCGTCCGACAGCCGGCATCAGCGGCGCGCCTATCAAGTGGGCCGGCCTGGAGATGACGCGGTTACTCAAGCAATTCAGAGAGGAGTTCAATTATGAATATAAGATCGTCGGTCTGGGCGGCGTGCTGTCAGCGGCAGACTTCCATGAATACCGTGATGCCGGCGCCGACACCGTCATGGCGGTGACGGGCGCTATGTGGAATCCAAACCTGGCAGCCGAGATCAAAGCGTCGTTATAACTTAGGGCAGGATGTGGCCGCTGCCTGGTTCGGCCAGCACCCGGCCATTTTCGAAGACGGACTCACCGCGTAAGACCACGCGCGTAACCTTACCAATAACTCGGCGGCCGGCGAACTGACTCCAGCCGCTCTTGCTCAACAGGTCCTCATTACGTATCTCGTATTCGTCCATGTCGACCTCGATGTGCGTAGAGTCGTCCGTCGTTACGTTGAAAATGCGGGCCGGGTTGGTGTGGAACCGATCGATGAGCTGAGCGCGAGTCAGACGGCCTTCGGCCTCGGCGGTTAGCATCAGCGGCAATGACGTTTCCAGACCCGGCGCTCCGAACGGCGGATTATCAGATTCCTTCTCGGCCTTGGTGTGAGGGGCATGATCCGACTCGATGACGTCGATGGCATCCATATGCGCCCATAAGAAATCCTGGTCACGCTTGGTCTTGGGGCGAGGCTTCATATGCATGTAGGCACCGAGTTTGGGTCTGTCTTCCTCAGTCAGGAACAGATAATCGGGTGTCGCGCCGCAGCTCACGGGTAATCCGAGCTCCTTGGCCTTCATGGCCAGTTTCAGCTCGCGGACACCGGATACGTGGCAGATGTGCGTCTGCTTCTTGGTCTCCTTCATAGCCGACAATGTGGCGTCCAGCAGGTCCTGGTCGTCGCCTTCGATATGGAGCAGAATCGGTTTGGTGCCGGGCCAGGCCTTGTAGGCGTCTAAGAGCTTGTCCCGGCTGAGCACGAACCCGCCGGTGGTGACGTTCAGGTAGATCTTCAGGCCCATGACTTTGTCGATGACCTTTGAGAATTCATCGAAGTTATCACCGAGCGTGCCGAAATGAAAGCCGATGTCGCTGACGACCTGACGCCTGGCGCCGGCAATCTTGTTTTCCAGGCGTTCCAACGTGGTAATGGGTTCGACGTTGTTCGGCATGTCCATGACCGTCGTGAAACCACCAGCCAGAGCAGCCGAGGTGCCGGTAAAAAAGTCTTCCTTATGCGTCTGGCCCGGATCGCGCAGGTGCACGTGCGGATCGATCAGACCGGGGAGCGTGATGATTTTTCCCATG
>DATNAB010000003.1:0-3026 GCA_035573115.1 Verrucomicrobiia bacterium | reverse complement strand
ATCCCAAAAGCACCTATTTCATTTATGAAGCCGACGAATTCGACCGCAATTTCCTGGCATTTGAACCAGAAATCAGCCTAATAACCGGCGTCAGCTGGGATCATCATGAGATTTTCCCTACCCGCGAGGATTATCAGGAAGCCTTCCGCGAATTCATTACCCAGACCAAACAAACATTCATCTGGGAGGAGGATGCCTCATATCTAGGCCTGGAAGCCAGCGACGGCATGACGGTGTTGGACACCGACAATCCACGATTGGAAGACATCACACTGGTGGGCCACTACAACCGATTGGATGCCTGGTTGGCCATTCAAAGCGTGCACCACGCGACCAGTGAACCGCTGCTGAAGCTGATCGGCCTCGTGAACCGTTTCCCAGGACTTTCGCGGCGCATGGAACAGATCTTTCCTAACCTTTACAGCGATTATGCTCACACGCCGGAGAAGATCCGCGGGGCCATGAGCGTCGCCAGCGAGATGGCCGGCGCCAACGGCCAGAAACTCATAGTGGTATACGAACCGCTGACCAATCGCCGCCAGCATTACATCATTGATGAGTACAAGGACGTTTTCAGCGGTGCCGATAAGCTGTACTGGATTCCTTCTTATCTGGCACGCGAGGACCCGGATCAACGCGTCATCCCGCCAGCCGAACTGATCTCGCATCTGGATGATCCGTCGATCGCAGTGCCGATGGAACGTGGCGCCGAACTCAAACGCGTGATTCAGCGACACCTGGACGCCGGCGACATGGTGGTGGCGATGGCCGGCGGCGGAGGCGACAGCCTGGATGACTGGGTCCGGGCAGAATTCAAATCGTGAATTCTTGTCGGGGATTCTGTGGGAAATTCTTCGTGTCGAAAACTACCATCGAGTCTGGTTTCAAACGATAAAATTCCTGCATGTTACTCGGCGGTAATAGATGCTCCGGCCTATCGAGCTTGATGATGTAGGCTTGCCTGACCTCTTCAGGTATGTCTTTTACTAGTTCGGCTCGGCCGGTCGCGGTGACGGCAATGACATAATTTTCGTCAGGGTTGTTTTCATGGACCATTATGGTCGCACTGGCCGATGGATTTTTAGCAAGTTGCTGGGAATGCTTGCGATCGGTTCTGCTTGACCACCACAAATTCAAATCTTTGTCGGCATAAAAATGAACTGTGCACACCCAAGGCTTGTTATCTTCAGCCGTAGCCAGCTGCATGATTTTAATCTTCTGCGCGTATTCTTGGGCTAGCTGCTTCGGGTCCATTTCGCCTCCTAGCGGTTGTCGCCGGCGCCGCCGAGCACGCCGCGTTTCTGGCGGCTCTGTAGCTTGTTGAGATTCTGCTGAGCGACGTCGTCGAACGAGACGCCCAAGTGATGTGCGAATACTGCCAGGTACCACAGCACGTCACCGATTTCCTTGGCCAGTTCGGCTTTGTCGGTGTCGGAGACCTCGCCTTTCTTGTCGCGGATTATCTTCTTGATCTTCTCAGCGACCTCGCCGGCTTCACCATTGATACCGAGCACCCAGTGTAGCAAATCCTTGAATTCGTCATCGCTCGAAATAACGGTCCTGAGGGCTTGCTTCTGATATTCGTCTAAAGTCATGGTTTCATTGTAGCATCGTCGATTGGCACGGCACCTGCACGTAACACCTCGACCGCATCGTCGACGATACGGATGACGGTCGAGGGCTTCTGGGCGGACAGGTCTCCGCCATCCACATAAAAATCGACTTCGTTACCGAAATAATCCTTGGCAGCCTGCATCGTAGTGGCTACGGGTTCGCCGGTCGGATTGGCGCTACTGGTTGCCAAAGGACCAGTCTTTTCCAGCAGCTCACGGAATGCGACTGGCTCAGGAATGCGAACCGCCAAGCTCAATTTGCCACGGTGCAGATATTTCAACACAGGATCGCTGGCCGGAATGACGACGCTGACGGCGCCTGGCCAGTATTGCTCTACCGCTTTCAGATAGCGACGCTTAAGGCCAAGGGCTTCGAGCTGATCGATACTGGCGGCAATCAGTGTGCCAGGCTTGTGCTCGCGGTTCTTGAGTCGGTATAACCGGTCAACGGCCGCTTCGTCGGCGGCACGGGCAACCACGCCATAGACCGTGTCGGTCGGAATGATACCGACCGAGCCGGAGCGTTGCAATCGTTCGCTGACTTCATCGAACATAGTGCAGCTAGTGTACCGGTTCAGGAACGCGTTTTCAAAAAGGCGTAGGTTGCGAGAATGGCCAGGCCGAGCACGATAACAACCGTGGCCACGATGGCCGTGGTGACGCCGGGCTTTCCGGATTGCTTGGGAGTCGTGGGCTGTTGAGGCTTGGCGGGCACAGCTGCTTTCTGCGGCGCGGGTGAATCGGGTGCGGGGGTCTCATCATCTGGAGGTACTGCTTGCACGGCCGGCGACGGATCGCTTTGGGCAGATGCCATGGGCTGGTCGGTCGGCGGCGGTACCACGTCCATGACCGGCGGTTTCTGCTCTTCCATAATAGTTAGCATACCATAAGCGATTACAGGCGATAGGTACGGCCTTGCTTTCGGATTAAGCCTTCCTGTGTCAGATCGTCAATCACCGCCGCTAGCCGGCTATCCGCTATAAGTTTTTCGAGTGCAACCAGAGTCTGTGGCCGCTCGCCGAGCAGGCGCAGGACTTGGCCGCGGATCTGGCGCCGCGATCCCTCGAACGTCGATTGTCTGTTGTAACTCTTGCTGAATCGGTTCAGATTGCCAACTGATTTTTTGAGATGGGCGCCGTAGTCCATGAGCGCCCAGTACCACTCGCGGGTATGTTCGCGTTCGAGCGTCTTAGCCACCAATTCGGAGATGGCCTTGTCGGGCACATCGGTCTGATCATGGAAAAAATGGTGGATATAAACGGTGCGGATGTTGGTCTCCAGGAACACGGTAGGCTTTTCATAAGCATATGCCATGATCGCGCCGGCCGTATTGGGGCCAATACCCGGTAATTTCACGAGCTCTTCAAGCGTGGCCGGGAACGTACCTCCGTGCTCAGCAGTGATCTGCCGTGC
>DATNAB010000002.1:0-2055 GCA_035573115.1 Verrucomicrobiia bacterium | reverse complement strand
GTCCTTGATGCCGCCGGGATAGCCGGTGTGATGGTAGTAGACCTTTTTGGTCTCTTTGCCGCCGGTAACTACCGTCTTCTCGGCGTTGATGACGACCACGAAGTCGCCGCAATCGATGTGATGGGTGAATTGGGGCTTGCCTTTGCCTGTCAACAGTGCTGCAACCTTAGTAGCCACGCGGCCGAGCGGGGCTTCGGCGGCGTCAACGACATACCACTTTCGGGTGACATCACTCGGCTTGGCGCTGTAGGTCTTCATTACTTCGCCTCCTTAGCTGGGGCCTTGGGCTTAGCAGCTGCAGATTTCTTGGCAGTCGGCTTCTTAGCGGCGGGCTTAGCTACCGGCTTGGCATCAGCCTTTGCGGTGGTCTGTGCGGCCGGTGTGGAAGCGGCGGCTGCTGCGGCCGGTTTGGCCACCGGAGCGGCTTTCAGATCGTCGACGAAGCTGACGCGGGCCAGCTGGGCGTTGTCACCACGGCGCGCACCCGTCCGCTCGATACGCAGGTGTCCGCTGACACGACCCGAGAGCTTGGGCGCGATCTCATCGACCAACTTGTGGGCGCTGCTGACAGTCTGCAAGCCGGAGAGCACCTGACGGCGGTTATGCAGATCACCCTTTTTGGCTTTAGTGATCAGTTTTTCGAGATATGGCACGACTTCCTTGGCCTTAGGTAGAGTGGTCTCTATGGACTCATACTTCACGAGCGATTCGGCCAGACTCTTTATGAGGGCCTGACGCTGGTCGCGCTCGCGGTGGAATTTCCGGCCTTGGTATCCGTGACGATGCATCTAGAGCTCCAACTCCGCCAGCTTCTCTTTGACTTCGTCCAGGGCCTTGCTGCCGAAACCTTTGAGGTCACGCAGCTCGGCGTCGTTCAGGGCGAACAGGTCGCGGATGGTGTGGATATCGTTATTGATCAGGGCATTCGTGGTGCGGGCGCTCAGGTTGAGATCCTCGATAGAGGTGCTCAGTGCGGTCGGTTCCTCACCCATCATGTCGCCGCCGAATTCTGACTCCTGCTCGTTGCCGCCCTCAGGTGTGATCTCAGCGGTGGCGACGCGGGTCTTACCGGCCAGAGCCGTGTACTGATTAACCAGGATAGCGGCGGCTTCCTCGAAAGCGTCTTGTGGCGTGATCGAACCGTCGGTGTCGACACTCAGCAACAAGCGATCAAGGTCCGTGGCCTGCCCAACACGGGTATTCTCCACCTTGTAACGGACACGCAAGACGGGGCTGAATATAGCATCCAAGGCGATCATATCGCTGGCTTTCTTAACAGCACCCTCTTCGATAGTACGGTAACCGCGGCCGACTTCGACCACCAGGTCCATGGTCAGCTTACCTTTGGCGTCATCGATGGTAGCGATGACGTGCTCGGGATTAACGATCTCAACGTCGGCATTGGTCTGAATGTCCTTGGCCGTGACGGCGCCCTTACCGGACTTGGTAATGCGCAGACTCTGCGACTCGTTGCCGTAGACGCGGAAACGCACGCCCTTCAGGTTCAGCATGATGTCGATGACATCTTCTTTGACGCCCGGTACGTCGGTGAACTCATGGGTCACACCTTCGATTTTGAAGGCTGTGACGGCAGCGCCGGCGATGCTGGACAGCAGGACACGACGCAAGCTATTGCCGAGGGTCATGCCGTAGCCGCTGTGCAAGGGCTCGATCGCGAAAGAAGCCGAGGTGCTGCTGTGGTCGTCAACTTTGACGAGCCCCGGTGTGTGAATAATGTTGTTTGCCATGCGTTATGCTCTCCTTCTTAGCGCTTAGCGTGAGTAGTACTCTACGATTAACTGTTCGTTAATGTCTGGTTCGGCGTCGTCACGGGACGGCAGACCGGTTACGGACAAGGTGAACTTCTTACGATCAACCTTCAACCAGGCCGGACTTTCGGCTGGTGCTGGACTGGTATCGTCTAGCTTCTTGAAATATTCGGTCTTCTGGCCATGCGGACGAACAGTCAAGACGTCACCGGCTTTCACGCGGATGGACGGGATATCGATACGGTTGCCATTGAGCAGGAAATGACCGTGGCTGACCAATTGCCGG
>DATNAB010000001.1:0-3834 GCA_035573115.1 Verrucomicrobiia bacterium | reverse complement strand
TCTTTGAACTAAACGGCCAACGTTTCATGTGTCTGGACGGAGGGCCGGTCTTCAAATTTAACGAGGCAGTCTCGTTCCAGATCGAATGTCAGGACCAGCGGGAAGTCGACGAATTGTGGGAGAAGCTGTCGGCGGTGCCCGAGGCCGAACAATGTGGTTGGGTGAAGGACAAGTTCGGAGTGTCATGGCAGATCATTCCGAAACGGATGGGCGAGCTGATGGCCGACGCTGATCCGGCGAAAGCCCGGCGGGTCACTGACGCCATGTTGAAAATGAAAAAAATCGATATCGCTGAGCTAGAGCGTGCCGCCGGCGCGGCGTAATGCGGCCGGTAAAGTCTCGATGACGTCGCTGGCTATCATGCCAGGTTCAGTCTTTTCGGCTGCCGCCAGATCGCCAGCCAGTCCGTGCAGGTAGACGCCGATCTCGGCTGCCTCTGCCGGTTCGATGGTTTGAGCAATGAGTCCGGCGATGACGCCAGTCAGCACATCTCCTGTGCCGGCAGTAGACAGACCGGGATTGCCAGTGGAGTTTTCATATATATGGCCGTCCGGATGCGCGATGTAGGTCGGTTCGCCTTTCAAGACAAGCGTGATATGGTGGGTTTTCGTGAAACTGGTGGCGAGGGGCTTCAGCTCTGAACGGTTGAAGGGCAGTTTTTTATTAATAAGTCTTTGGAATTCGCCGGTGTGCGGGGTAAGGATGATCGTCTTCGAAGCTGCCTCGTCGAGCCAGTCCAGATGGTGCTGCAGAAGGCTCAGACCACCACCATCGATGATAAGCGGCAACCGAGCGGTCCGCACTAGTCGTTCGACGAACGCTCGGTTTGCAGGCTCCACGGCCAGGCCCGGGCCGACCGCCACGACCGACACTTTGCGTTGCCGGATGAAATCCGTCAGTTCTGCCAAAGCCTTTTCGGCATCATCGGATAAGGCGAGAGTCATGATCTCTTTGACGCGCCGTTCCAATTTATCGGTAACTGCCGCTTGAGAAGCAATCGTTACTAGTCCTGCGCCTGTACGTAGTGCTGCCAGGGCGGTTAGCAGAGGCGCACCGACCATCCCCGGTGAACCACCTACGACCAGCACGTGCCCAAAGCGGTATTTATGACTGTCGGCGGGCCGCTTCAGCAACTTGGCGAAGATCTCCTCGTACATGTCCTCATCATAGCAAAAACCGTAAGAAGTTAGACAAACTTGAATAAATATTGTAAAAATATATAATAAAGAGTCATGAAAGTTCTAGGGCAGGAGTTATGGCCCGAAATTGCGCTGGACCTGTCCAATATGGATGAGGTCCAGGCCTTTGCTGAGCGGCATGAACCGAACGCCGACTTTTTGAGATTTTTCCACCGCTTCTGGGGCGTGGCGGCCGATCCGACTGTGGTTTATGGCGAAGGCGCCCGTGAAGCTATACCTGCGCATCTGGCTTCGGGTGATCCGACGGCGTTCGTCATGACCCACTTCAGCCTGGCCGACGCGCCGAACGCGGCCAGCGGTATCCACCATGAAGAACCATTGCAGGACATAGAAGGCCGTACCGTCACCCAAGCCAGCGCCGATTGGTTCCGGATTCCAGGTCTCAACTGGGTGTTTGCCAGGGGCGGGGCCTGGCCGGTGGTCCGAACGAAAGACGTGCGTAGTTTCTATGTCCGCCAAGGCGAGCTGACGGAAGACGAGATCGAGGCCAAACTTGCCGAGCTGAACGAGCAACGTAAAGACTCCAACAGCGGCCTAAGACGCGTGGAGAGTGGCATGGTCGACCGCGGACTCATCTTGACTACCTACATAGAAGGTACCCGCAATCGCGGTGATCCGACGGTCGTCCAACCGGTCAAGAACGCCATCAAGAATATGCTGGAAAGCATACAGAACCCGGAGGCTGCCAAGATTATCTGCATGGCTTACGATTACGGAGGCGCCCGGATCCTGCCCCGGCGCTATCTGACGCCCACCCTTTTCTTCGATATCATGGATGCCCCGGCGGACCCCGAAGATGTGAACGAGCTGTTGCAGGAGTTCCTACAAGGTTGTGCCACGGCTGCCATTGCCAACCGACGCGGCGGCGCACCGTTATCGACACTGGGCAAGTTGGCGGGAGTAGGTGCGGCCTTGGGCGGAGCAGTCGTGGCCGACCGTCTCATGAGTCGACGGGCTTAATCAGGCAGCCTCTTCGCCCAGTGCGGGCAATTCGAATATCTGGGAATCGAGTGCACGGCCACCGGCCAGCATGAGATGGTGGCGGATATCGGGCAGGCCGAGGCGCTGCATGCGTGAGCTATCGTACGGCGCGTCGGTGTTTTGTGTCCAGGTGCCATCGCCGACCAGGATTCGCACGCTACGGCCCGGACTGCGCATTCCTGCGGGGATACTACCCATGACCAGCTGACCGTATCTGAAGCAATCTTCTAGATCGTGTTGGGTGCTTTCGCGGTTGAACTGCATGGTAATCAGCGGCTGTTCGGCTTCCGCCGGCACGTCTGTACCTTGGAGCGCAGCGCTCATATCCTGGTAGACGGCGTGGTCGACTAGATCGTCCAGGTCGTTATGACGGCTGTAAGCCACCATCAGGTTCACCTTAGCTGCGTCATCCCGCGGAAACAGCACGAGCGGCACGATAGGTAAGTGGGCGATCCGTCCCAGACCCGTATAAATGGTCGGCACCCGGTGCTTCACATCCTTGATGTTGACCGGCGTCAGTTCGCCGGGTTGGCCATCACCCATCCGGCGCCGGCGGATGCGGCTCTGGACGTCTTCCATGAAGGAGGCCTTGGCATAGCTGGCGCGGGGCGATATGCCGTCGATACCGTTCAGATAGGCGCCGCGGGTGGTACCTATCTCGACCATAATTGGCAATACCAGGCGCCCTGCCTCCTGATCAGCCACGAAGTGGGTGGGCACACGCTCTTGGCGAGCGAACATGTCCACCACGTCTTTTATGCTGTCGACAGCACGGTAGGGATCTTGATCACTGCCGTCACCATGCGTGTAACGGCCCGTCTGTCTCACATACGTCCGGTCGGCCGGTCGGAGGTGACCCGAAGGATAGTTATAAGCTCCCCAGTACATATAAGCTGCATCCGGATTCAGTGTTGCAGCCAAGGCAGTCTCCAAAAAATTACCGGGGTTCTTCAGTGCGCTGGAGAAGGTCGTGGATGGTTTGAGAATCAGGGCGTTGCCTGCTCGATTTCCATTGAACAGCACGGTCTCGTGGCGAGTATCGAATCGATCGCGGGTGACGCGGTAGTTCTCGTTGCCTTCCTCGATCCGAAGGACGAGGTCATCGTATTCGACTTCAGCGGCATGAGCTACGCCGCGCAAGGTCTCCGGAGTGCCCCTACGCATCTCATAACCATCCTTACCAAGGACGTAATCGACTTGAGACAACCGCATCTCCGCCATATGATTACAATATGCATTCCCGGCAGCCGCAACGCAGTGTGATAATTTACTATCGCCCACGCTATACTTAGAGTTATGCTCAACAAGCAGTTCACTGCGAAGTTACGGAAAGGCAATGCCAAGGGCGCCTGGACTTATGTGGTCATGCCTGATTCGGCCGAATTTTTTGACACCCGTGGCTATGTGAAATTCCGTGGTACCATCGACGGTCATCCGTTCCAGGGCTCCTTTATGCCGCTCGGTGACGGCACGCACATGACACCTGTCAATGCTGCGCTGCGCCAGACCATCGGCAAAGATGTCGGCGACACGGTCACTGTCCGGCTGGAAGAACGGCTCTAAGCGTCCTTCTCGGCCAGCTGCATCATGGCGTATAGCTTACGAACCGTATTGATATTACGGACCGTCATGTGCTTATAAATATCGGTCCCGA